>NZ_JARDAK010000013.1:0-132183 GCF_056470645.1 Pseudoalteromonas sp. TP27
AGTCTTCAATCTCTCCATCAAGGAATGGTGTATGTCTGATAAAACTAAAGAACAATTAGAATATGAGGAAAGGTTACGTAGAAGGCTAAAAATTTTACAAGATCAAATGAAGCAAGGAAAAATTCATATAGCAGAAGGCTTAAAAGTTACAGAAAGCCTAGAAGCAGTTCGTATGGATAAAAATGGAGTTGTTGATCTAGATACTGTAGATGGTCTAGTACGGTCGATGGCACTTGCTGTTACAGAGATGAACGATAGAGAAGAAACTAAAAAGTTAGCATCACTATCTGATATCCAAAATGCATATTTCAATTTTTTTGAGCAAAATTTTGGTGACTATTATAAGTTAATGCTCAAGAGGAAATTGACTCCAAATGATGCTGGTCGCGCAGCTATGCAAAGTGAAGCATCTATAAAAGAAGTGACTGAAAACTTAGATAAACTTTTAGAGTTTATAGAAGAGTTTTGGAAGGAACTTGGAGATATTGCTCATATTCATGTTGAAGACCAACATAACAATATCAAAGGTGTATTTGGTGGGGATTTATTTCCTGCGCATGATGAAAACATTGCATCTAAATGTGGTATCTACACAGATACAATAATTTTACCTGACCCTTTCCTACGCTCAAAACATGTTTTCGAAAAATCGAAGTTGGCTGACAAAGCCTACTATTTAATGAAGCATGCTATGAATATTCTTCAATATAAAGAGTTAGCTTGTGCGGATGTAGAAATCCCTATTGTTGTAGTTTTGCCTGATACAGCTGCTTTAGATAAGGAAGAGCGAGAGTTTTTTCATGAACTTGGCATTTCTGATTCGTTAAAGCATTCTGAAAGACTATTCGGTCGAAAATTTGAATCTCTTGATGACTTGCTAGAGTTTGCTCATGAGTTAGATACTGTTGAACGAGCAGTTGCGGAGATTGCTGACGAATCTAGATGTTTGTTTGATACAGAATGGGATGGGGATATTAGTGCACAATTAAAAAGAGCCTCTGAGTCATCGCATACGAGGCTGATAGGAACGAATAATCCAGGTATTATTCTCGCCAATCAATCTGTAGGAAGAATGTCAGTTAGCAATGAGCTTTTAATCAAATCTCGAAGGTTAAAGGGCTCGCCAATTATCGATGCACCAACTTCATGGCAGTATCTAGCATGGAAAATGGAGTATGATTCTTCCGAAGTTGAATCTGCAACCAATACTAGAGATTTACATGTAACAAGAGGACTACAGGATTTAGCTGACGGTGATATGCAGTGGTTAGGTAATGTCCCGCCTAGTGCGTTAATCGAAGTTCGTAAGCAAGGCGCAATGGATGAAATCCGAAGCATGCTTGGAAAAGGAGTTAAAGAGTTAGTTCAAAGTAACCCTAACAACTTTCATCGTTCTAGGGATCAAATGTTTGACAACATCAATGAGGCATTTGATAAGCATAAAGAAAATATTAAGCAGTTGAGAGCAAAGCAGTGGAAATTTGCAGGATCTGATATTGGATCATGGCTTGTTACTGGAACTCTCGGAGTAACTGCTGCTGCAACAGGAGCACCAATCTGGGCTTTAGCTGCATTAGGTGCAGATCAGATATTCGATGCTCCTAAACTGAAAAGCATTCCTGCCTCAATCAAATCACTAATAGAGGAAAATAAAAAGGAACAAATGTCTCCTGTCGGAATGTTATTCAATATCAAAAAGAAGACTTAACAAGGCGCTTAAACGGAACTAAAACAGTTGGTTAGGTTCCGCTTCGCTTCAAAAAATTAACAAGGCACCCATCCTAAATTTTTGCGAAAAAGCCAACAAAAACATCATGAAGAGTACATTATTATAAATAATGTATCACGCAAAACAACAAGAAATTAACAAGACACCCATCCTAAATTTTTACGAAAAAGCCAACAAAAATAGATAAATTAACAAGAGATAAATTAACAAGACACCCATCCTAATTATTACGTAAAATTAACAAGACACCCATCCTAAATTTTTACGAAAAAGCCAATAAAAACAGCATGAAGAGTGCATTATTATAAATAATGAATCACGCAAAAAGCTGAGCTATGTAGACAAAATGAAAGTAAAAATAGATAGCCCAATGGGGCGACGATAGCTGTTTATTAAAGAATGGCAAACGACTAGGCTGTATTGAACCGGCTTTCCTTCAAATAAAAAGCGGAACATTACAGTGAATAAAGGGATGAATAAATTGACCTTACGGGGTCAAACGAAAGTGAATGCCTTACTTCACGCTGCGGCAACTGTATTGCCTTGTTCATAATATAGAAAAGCTACAAAATACGATGTATTGAGAAGGGGAAGCCCTTTTAACCTCTTATAAGCCACTCAGGCACCTGTAATTCCTTCCAAAACGCCAATAGAAACAACACCAAACACTTCTTTATATGCTGCGTAAAAACACAGTAATCGATTGAACCAAAATAGGAACTCAGCTATGGTTTGTTTATTAATAAAAACAAATTAAAAAACGAGTTAATCTACAGGCTCGTTATATTTTTCTTAGAGTGCGGAGTTAACATCCATGCTTTTATGTAATATCCGCACTATAAATATCTGATTGTTCTTATATTCTTTGTAATAAATTACATGGCTAGCTTGCGGGTATTTACTATAGCCTTCTCTAATGTAATCACAGTTAATGCCTAGCTCGGGATCAATCGACAATAAATGAAACGTATTATCTAATACTTTAAGGTAGTCATTTCGCTGGGAAAGTCCCCACGTTATTTGAGTATATTTAGCTATTTTTATTAAGTCTGTTTTTGCTTTCGAAGATAATACAAACTTACCCATTAATGGTTATCTTTATCTAATTCAGTTAATAGGTTCTCATAGCTGTACTCGGCAACACCGCTTTGTTCACCTTGGATTAGCATATTACGTAAATTTAATAACTTAGCTTCTTGATCTTCTAAAGCGCGTAAGCCAGCACGAACCACTTCACTTGCAGAGCCATAACGACCAGTGTTAAGTTGTTGGTTTATAAACTGATCGAAGTGATCGCCTAATGTTACGCTTGTATTTTTAGCCATAATATAAAACCTCATAAGTACCTATATATAATATATTATGGTATAAAAAATATAACAAGTCACTTAAAAGGACAAATAACAATTGGTTTTGGTTTTTGCTCCTGCGTCGCTTATTTTAACCAACCACCTGTATCGAGAGTTGCGCCTTTGGCGGAGTGTGGGATTAGCAAATGCTTTTCAGCAGTGAGGACTGCATCACACGAACAATATTGATGAAGCGTACACAGAGAATTATGTAGGCCATAGGCGCTATCGTGGCCCTGAAGTGCTGGTATCGCTCCGATAAATATTAGATCTGACTGACGAGGTTAATAAATTAACGTGACACCCATCTTAATTGGGATAGCTTTGTTTGTTCAATTAAGATGTCTGTCTTTATTTTGCTATATAAATTAGCTGTTTATGTGCGTCGACACTCAAATAAGTTTATAGTAAGGTGATTATTACTCGCTTAGTTATACGCAATAAAAAAAGCTGCATTGCGCAGCCTTTTGAAGTGTTAAACAACAATTTTACTCGTTAAGCCTCTTGCTTGGCTTCTTCTTCACTAATTTGTTTTAGTGCTTGAATGAATGAGTCGCTTGGTTGTCCGCCAGTGAGTGCATATTTATCGTTGATGATAAACGTTGGCACTGACGTAATACCCATTTGTTTAAAGCGGTCTTGCTCTTGGCGTACGTCTTGTACGTATTTGTCTGAATAAATTAACGTGACACCCATCTTAATTGGGATAGCTTTGTTTGTTCAATTAAGATGTCTGTCTTTATTTTGCTATATAAATTAGCTGTTTATGTGCGTCGACACTCAAATAAGTTTATAGTAAGGTGATTATTACTCGCTTAGTTATACGCAATAAAAAAAGCTGCATTGCGCAGCCTTTTGAAGTGTTAAACAACAATTTTACTCGTTAAGCCTCTTGCTTGGCTTCTTCTTCACTAATTTGTTTTAGTGCTTGAATGAATGAGTCGCTTGGTTGTCCGCCAGTGAGTGCATATTTATCGTTGATGATAAACGTTGGCACTGACGTAATACCCATTTGTTTAAAGCGGTCTTGCTCTTGGCGTACGTCTTGTACGTATTTGTCTGAATGTAGGATACCGCGCGCTGTTTCTTTATCAAGACCTACTTTTTCAACAACGTCGAGCAGTGCTTCTTCTTGATTTAAGTATTTTAAATCTGTGAAGTGCGCTTCAAAAAAGGCGAGTTTTAACTCAGTTTGCTTACCTTCTTCACGTGCCCACATTAATAAACGATGCAAATCAAAGCTGTTGATCATGATGCGTTTGCCATCAAAATTAAAGGTAAACCCAGCACGTTGACCTGCTTCGAACATGTTTTTACGATTTTCGTCGCCTTGCTCTTCACTTAGGTTGTACTTTTGCATTAAATGTTCGTTTAAGTCTTGACCTTCAATTGGCATATCTGGATTTAGTTCAAAAGGATGCCACGTAATATCTGCACTCATTTCGTCTTTAAGTTGCTCTAGTGCAGTTTCTAGGTTTTTATAACCCACTACACACCAAGGGCACATTACGTCTGAAACGATATCAATTTTAAAGTTTTTCATATTTATCCTTTTGAGGATTGCTTATAACTAAGTATAAAAAAGGATATTGGGATTAATTTAGCTTTATCAATACCAAACTAAAAAGAGCAGCTAAACAGCTGCTCTTGAAGGTATTCGGTTTTAAGCGTTAAGCCCAAATGGGTCGTCAATGCTATAACTTGGTTGTGTAAACCAATGAGGGCCGTTGTCGGTCATGTAAAAATGATCTTCTAAACGCACGCCAAATTCATCGGGTATAACTAACATTGGCTCGTTACTAAAGCACATGCCAGGTGCTAGTGGGGTTTTGTCACCGCCCACCAAATATGGCCATTCATGAATGTCTAGCCCAATGCCATGCCCCGTACGATGCGGGCAACCCGGTGTTTGGTACTGCGGACCTAGCCCTTGCGCTGCTAAATAGTTACGTGCGCCCGCGTCTACGTCTTCGCACGTAGCACCGATTTTAGCTGCATTAAACGCAGCCATTTGCGCTGCTTTTTCGTGATCCCAAAACATGCGTTGGCGCATTGTTGGCTCGCCAAATACATAGGTACGGGTAATATCAGAGAGGTAATCGTGTACTTTACAGCCGGTATCTATTAATACCATATCGCCTTTTTTAAGTACTTGGGCGTCTTTAACACCATGCGGGAAAGACGTTGCAACACCAAATAAAACAATACAAAAATAGTTACCTGGCGCGCCTACTTTTTGGTGTGCTTGTTTTATAAAAGCTTCTACTTCGGTGGTGGTTATTCCTTCATAAAGCATGCTTGCTGTGGCTTGATGCACGGCTATGGTCATATCCATAGCGCGCTGCATTAAGCTAAGCTCGTGAACTGATTTATGCATACGGCAATGCGCCGTGACAGGTTGTGCGTTTATGAGTGTTAAACCCGTTTGCGCTTTATTAATACCGTCGAATATAAAAAATTGTGCGCTTTCATCAATGCCAATAGTTGCGTTTTCATTAATGTTTAACTTTTTTAATACTTCGACAAAAAGTGCGTAAGGGTTTTCGTGCTCTTGCCACCCATGAATAGGCCCATCTATCACTTTAAACCCGTTTAACGAGCCAATCTCAAAGTATGGTGCTATATATTGCACGTCACCAAGGGCGGGTAATATTGCGCCAACCATGCGTTCGCTCGCGTACCATTTCATGCCTGTAAAGTAGGTTAGATTGGTGCCAGCGTTTAAATATATTGCATCTATGTTGTTTGCTAGCATATACGCTTGCGCCTTGGCTATGCGCTCTAAATGTTCGTCAGCAGCAATAGGGATAAGGGTTTGCGTCATATTACTTAGGCTTGCCAGCGCTTGCTCGCTTGATTGTGTACCTATACCTATGGTGGTCATGTTTTTCTCCTTGGTTTTTAGGCATTGTGCGCAATGTGAAAAGGGAATTCAATTTTATGAGATAACATGCATGCTAAGGTTTTTTCGCATAAGGCAGGCGCATTAATTTATTACTTGTGTGGTAGCTATCAAGCCCGGTTACTGCCACTGTTTCTATTGCTTGTAAATCTAAAAAGCCATCACTTTGTAGTGCTGCTTTATCTACATATACATCCATAATTTCGCCAATGACAAGCTCAGTACCATTGATGGCTAAATGTTGGTTTTCTACAAATTTAACCGAGTACTTTAAACGGCTTTCTTGTACAAAGGGCGCTGCAAAGTCGTTTAAGTACTCAGGTGTTAAGCCTGTGGCGTCAAACTCAGACTCTTCTTTATCGTAACGGGCTGAAGTTTGATGAGCTTGCTTATAAATTGACTTATTCACTTGGTTTATAGTGTAAGTGCCCGTTTGTAAAATATTTTCAAACGTATGACGCGGCACACTGTGAGGGCGCATTATCATTGCGACTAACGGTGGATTTGCACCTAAGTGAATAACGGAGCTGACAATAGATAGGTTGGTATTGCCAAGTAAGTCTTGCGTACCAATTAAATTAGCGCTTTTAAAACCCGAAAGAGAATTAATTAAATGAGTACGGGTATGTTTTTCAAGTGCGTCTATTTGCGCTTTAGTAAAATGCATTAAAAGTCCTTACCACGGTATTGTAGAGCCTTGCCAATCTAAATAAGCAGGTTCACCGTTTAGTTTTAAATCAGGGTTGTTGTTTGTTAATTCAAAAAGTTGCTTAGCTACAAATTCAGGTGTAAATAATTTACCTGCAGGTACGTTTTTTTGAAAAGGCTTTGAGAGTTCTGTATCGGTGGTGCCTGGATGAAACAAAATGAGTTTGGTGTTTTTAGCACGACGAGCAAGTTCAATAGACGCCGTTTTAAACAACATGTTAAGCGCGGCTTTAGACGCTCTGTAAGTATACCAACCACCTAACTTGTTATCGTTTATGCTACCAACGCGTGCACTTAGCGCTGTAATTGTGCACTGCGTTTTATGGGTTAACAGCGGCAATACACTTTGCAAGCACAGCAATGGGGTGAGGGTGTTTGCACTTATAATTTCATTAAAATAATCAGCATTTAAATCTTCTAATTTTTTCTCTGGCATGTGCTGAGCGTAATGAAGTTTACCATTGAATATAATAACTTGGTGTAAATCGGCTTGCATGTCTTTTAAGTGCTGGGTAAAAATGGCCAAGCTTTTAGCACTGTAGTCAGTGCTAAAGTGCTCAATATTTGTAGAGGCGCTACTGCGATATTCACTTGAGCTTACACACAGTACTTTAAATTGCGATGCATGGTTATTTAAGTGCTCAACATACGCTTTTGAAATGGCGCTACTAGCGCCAAATAAAACAATGGTTTTCATTTGTCACCTTTTGTTTTTATACCGCATTGGCCATTACTGCACTGAGTATTTGGCATTAAAAAGCGACTAATAGGGTGCCGATACTTTGCAAATAGTAGGTATCCGCAGTCAGCGAAAAAACTAATTATTGGCAAGCGAAAAATTTTCAACCAGCTGTGTTTACCTACAATTTTCCATGCCTGATAGGTTACATCTAACCCATAAACCATTTCGCCTGAATGTGTTTGCGCTTGTAAATAGGTCATTGCTTTTTCTTTATCAATATATGAATAGCGCTCACTAAAATCGGTGGCGTTAAGATCTTCAAGCGCAATTTTATTTTCAGTATCAAACTGCTTTAGTTGTGTCATTTCGGTGCTGCAAAGAGGGCAGCTGCCATCATAAAAAATGATCATAAAATAGGTTAGCGTTTATTTTTCATATACTTTTTTACGACATAGCATTGCAAATGGATCTATTAAATTTTGCTCCATGATGATATTAATAGCACTCCATGAAACAAAGGAGAATGAGAAATGAGTGAACAATATACCGCCTTGCGAGGTAATGTAAACTTACTAGGGCAGCTACTAGGACAAACAATTAAAGATGCCCAAGGCCAAGCGATTTTAGATAAAGTTGAAGAAATTCGTGCTTTATCAAAGTCATCTCGCAGTGGTAATGAAGACGACAGACAAGCGCTGATAGATATACTCCACGCGCTTAGTGATGAAGAGCTTTTACCGGTTGCCCGTTCATTTAATCATTTTTTAAATCTTGCCAATGTAGCAGAGCAATTTCATACCGTTTCGCGTTTTAATGATGTTGGCCTTGGTCAACAAAACCCTCTCACTCAAACATTAAAAACGTTAGCTACAAAAGCAGAACAAGGCCAGTTAGACAGTAATCATTTGGCCGAAACACTCTCAAAACTCCACATAAACTTAGTACTTACCGCCCACCCAACCGAGGTTACGCGCCGTACTATGATTAACAAACAAGTTGAGCTAAGCGATTGTTTAGCATCGCTTGAGCGAAAAGATAACTTACCGCAAGAGCGTGATAATATTTTAAATCGCATTGAGCAGCTGATTAGCCAAGCTTGGCATACCGACGATATTCGTCGTTCTCGCCCAACGCCTGTAGATGAAGCTAAATGGGGCTATGCAGTTATAGAAAATAGCCTTTGGCATGCGGTGCCGCGTTTTTTACGTGAGTTTTCAGCTAATGTTAAAGACCAGCTCAGCTTAGAGTTACCAATAGATTACAGCCCAATTGAGTTTACGTCTTGGATGGGTGGAGATCGTGATGGTAATCCGTTTGTAACTTCGCAGGTTACAACAGAGGTACTTGACCATGGTCGTTGGATGGCACTTAATTTATACATTCAAGATTTAAAAACATTATGTGCTGAACTATCTATGTCAGATGCCAGTGATGAGCTTATTGAGCTTGCAGGGCAAGAGTTTGAACCTTACAGAGCAGTAATTAAAAAGCTTAAAAATCAAGTTGCAGAAACAGTAGCGCACTTAGGTGCTAAAATTAAAAATAAGCGCAGTGATTCACAAGACTTAATCACTAATATTAATCAGCTTAAGCACCCAGTAGAAGTATGCTACCGCTCATTATTAAAGTGTAATATGAAAGTAGTTGCCGATGGCCTATTGCTTGATTTACTGCACCGTATTAATAGCTTTGGTTTGCGTTTAGCTAAACTTGATGTACGCCAAGATTCGTCTCGCCACGGCGATGTGTTTTCTGAGCTGACTCGTTATTTAGGTTTAGGCGACTACAACCAATGGCAAGAGCAAGACAAACAAGCATTTTTACTTGCAGAGCTTAACTCACGCAGACCGCTTATTCCAAAACATTGGCAACCAAGCCCAGATGTACAAGAAGTACTTGATACCTTTGATGTAATTGCCAAGCAAGACGAAGAAACATTTGGTTTGTATATTATTTCGATGGCGCGAACAGCATCAGACATTTTAGCAGTACAGCTATTGTTAAAAGAAAGCGGCTGTAGCTTTGATTTACCTGTAGCACCACTGTTTGAAACACTCGACGATTTAAATGCAGGCAGTGATGTAATTACCACATTGCTTGATAATGTTTGGTATCGCGGGCACATTAAAAACACGCAAAATGTGATGATTGGTTACTCTGATTCAGCCAAAGATGCCGGCATGATGGCAGCAGGTTGGGCGCAGTACGAAGCAATGGATAAATTAGTACAGCTTGCTGATGCACGCGGTATTGAGCTTATTTTATTCCACGGACGTGGTGGTACAGTAGGGCGTGGTGGTGCACCTGCGGCGCAAGCGCTTCATTCACAACCACCAGGTTCGTTAAAAGGGGGTTTGCGTGTAACCGAGCAAGGCGAGATGATCCGCTTTAAATTTGGTTTACCCGATGTAGCACTGCAAAGCTTAAATATTTACGCAGGTGCAGTACTACAAAGCAATTTATTGCCGCCGCCGGAACCAAAACCAGAGTGGCGCGAAGTAATGAAGCTAATAAGTGAGGAGTCGTGTGAGCATTACCGTAATGTAGTTCGCCACGATGAAAACTTTGTACCTTACTTTAGAATGGCAACGCCTGAACTTGAACTGTCTAAGTTACCGCTTGGCTCGCGCCCTGCAAAACGTAATCCTAATGGCGGCGTTGAAAGCCTACGTGCTATTCCATGGATTTTTGCGTGGAGCCAAAACCGTTTAATGCTTCCTGCATGGCTAGGTGCGTTAACAGGCTTAAAAGCTGCGCTTAATAAGTACGGCGCAGAAACCCTAAACGAAATGAGCTTACAGTGGCCGTTCTTCAGATCGCGCTTAGAAATGCTAGAAATGGTATTTAGTAAAGCCGATTGCTGGTTGAGTGAGCATTACGATAATGCGCTGGTGGAAGATATGTACAAACCACTGGGTGTAACGCTTCGTAAAGAGCTACAAGAAGCTATTAGCCTAGTACAGTCACTTAGCCCGCAAAAAAGCTTACTGGCTGAACAGCCATGGATTAAGGAATCGATTAACTTACGTAACCCGTACACCGATCCACTTAATTTATTACAAGTTGAGCTACTTCGCCGAGCACGTTCAAGTGAAAAAGGCAGTGAAGGCGATATTGATAATGCATTAATGATCACGATGACAGGTATTGCGGCAGGTATGCGTAATACCGGTTAACATGTTATTTTGTTAGGTATACCAATTAATTATTTTGTTGGGTATATCAGTTAAAAATAAAGGGAGCACGCGATGTGCTCCCTTTATTTGCGTTAAATAGGCTGGTATTTAACACCCTAACCTTTTAAACTACTTAGCCATTGAATAATTAAAAAATGTTATGGCTTCAGCAACTTTTACTGTACAGCAAGATACAGCACTTACAAATTCTCACATCACATTAAACGTAGCGCAAACTCAAGCATTACGTAGTCAATTAAAATCACAACGTGGCATATTAAATTCTAATAATATTAAAGCGTTATGCGCGCAACTCAATGTATCGGATGATTCATTATTACAAGGTTTAGTACCTTTAGCTTCTGAGTATGCTGTTGCGCCGATATCAGATTTTCATGTAGGCGCAATTGTTAAAGCACTTGATGAAAACGGTGAGGTAAACTTTTACTTTGGTGCAAATGTAGAGTTTGATCATCAAGCATTGAGTTTAGTGGTTCATGCAGAGCAGTCGGCAATTAATAATGCATGGTTAAACGGCGCTAAAAAAATAGTTAAAATAGCGATTAGCGATGCACCGTGTGGTTATTGCCGCCAGTTTATGAACGAACTCGCTGATGCGAAAGAGTTTGATATTTTATTGCCAGAGCAACACTTTAAATTGGCAGAATTACTGCCGCACTCGTTTGGGCCGACTGATTTAGGTAACGCGTTTAGCTTGTTTAATCCAGAGCCTCACCAGCAAGTATTTGCAAATGCTCAACTAGATGAAAAGCTAGCAAGTACAGCATTAAACGCATACGTACCCTATAGTAAAAACTTTAGTGCAGTAAAAATTAGTACATTTGAAAATGGTGATTTTTACGGAAGTTACGCAGAAAACGCAGCGTACAGCCCAAGCTTGTCGCCACTGCAAAGTGCGCTTAGCCAATTATTTATCGCAGGGCTTAGCTTTAACGAAAGTACGGTAAAAGGTATTACACTTTTAGAAACCGCAGGCAATGAAAACCAAGCGGGTGTAGCACGTGCTGTACTTGCAAGTTTTAATAATCTACCGGCAATAGAAGTAATTAGTGCACAGCTAAAATAACCTTTCAAAAACAATAAAGCACAGCCAAAGCTGTGCTTCATAATGTTACTAATTAATAGGATCCGTATTAATCAAGTAACACTTTAGCCGCTTCTAATACTACCGCTACAGATTTACGCTCAATTTCACCATGGTCAACATTTGGTATTTCTTGACGAGTACGATTAACAAGTACGCCAGCTACACAGGCTGCTTGTAAGCCAAGTGCTGCACACATAGTAAATAATGTTGCCGATTCCATTTCGTAATTCATCACGCCCAGTTTTTGCCACTCTTCGCAGCTACCTTGTAGTGATTTAGGAACGTAGCCAGAATGCGTATCGTAACGCTCTTGTCCTGGGTAGAATGTATCGCTTGATGCCGTAATACCAATATGGAAATCGATATTTAAGTTTTTACATGCTTGTACCATAGCTTGTGTTGCATAAAAGTCAGACACAGCAGGGTAGCTAAGAGGAGCAAAATGTTGGCTAGCACCGTCTAAACGTACAGACGCTTGGCTAATTAAAATTTCGCCTTCATTGATATGTGGTTGAATCGCACCGGTTGTACCAATACGTAAAAACTTACGCACGCCAAGTTGTGCTAATTCTTCTACTGCAATCGACGTAGATGGACCACCAATACCCGTAGAACAAATAACCACTGAGTGGCCGTTTAATTGACCTAAGTAAACATGAAATTCGCGAGTTTGAGCTAGGCAGGTTGGGTTGTCTAGGAATTGAGAAATACGTTGTGCACGATCAGGGTCGCCCGGTACAATCGCAAGTTTTGCACCTTTAAGATCGTCAATACATAGTCCTAAGTGAAATACCTTTTCCATAACTAAGCCTTTTATAATAATTTGTTGTCAATCTAGCATCATTACTAGAAACGTATATTAAGTACAGGACGATTGTCCGATTTATCTTAACTCTTCCAATTAAATCTTAATAATTTTAAGGACTAATTTGATTTATTCACCAACTATGAATATTCAATCAAGCACTTATATTCGCAGCCCCGTTACGGTGTTGACTTGTTCAGGCAGACATAATAAGTATCACTCAAGCGCGTAACTACAATTTAAAAGTTGATTGCCGAATCATTAAAATACCATTTAAATTCATTTGCTTACAGATTTTTTGATTGCATGAAAGTAAACGTATTTATTTACATTAGGCACTCACTTATTTAGAAAAACGAAATTTATTTGAAGTTTAGGCATTTTTAGTAATTTTGCATAACTAATCAAAAGTAATCGAAACTAATTAGCTGCGTACAGAAAAAAAACCGAAGGAGTTTACTATGAGCACACAATTTGAAGCATTTAAAAACAAAGTTGAACACTATTTATGTTCACCCGGTGATGGCGTATTTACAGTAAACACAGCTAAAGAGCGCAAAGCCGCACTGCGTAATAAGCTTTATGGGCAAACCGAAAACGTAGATTCACTTTGGCGCGACTCTTTAAATGAGCTACCAAATTCTCCACATAAAGCCGTAATGTTAGGTATTAGCTCAGACTGTGGCGGTGGTATTTTACGCGGCGCAAATTGGGGGCCGTTATTTGTGCGCTCAGCATTAATTGATCAGCAACCACAGTGTCACTCGTTTGATTTAGGCGATGTGCGTGTAATCCCACATTTACTTCACGATAAATACTTAAACGATGCAACCATTTCTAATTGCCAAAAAGCGTTATACGGTAATGAAGATAACGACTATTACGTAAGTCCGTTATCAATCACAGAAGATGTGTGCGACAGCTTTTACGCAACATTTAAAAATAAAGGCATATTTGGTATTGGTGGCGATCACTCAATTAGTTACCCACTTACTAAGGCGTATTTAAAGGCAAAACGTGAGCAAGGTAGGCGTACCGCTATTATTCACTTTGACGCGCATACCGATTTACTTGTTGAGCGCTTAGGCATAGATTTATGTTTTGGCTCGTGGTGTACACATATTTTAGAATTTTTACCGGCACCGCATCATTTAATTCAGTTTGGTATACGCTCAAGTGGTAAGCCAAAAGCGCATTGGGAAAGTACATTTGGTGTTAAACAGCACTGGGCACATGAAATTATTGAGCGCGGTGCAGCGGCCGTTGCTGCTGATGCAATTGCACAGCTAAAAGCCGATAACGTTGATGAAGTTTACGTAAGCTTTGATATTGATGCGCTTGATGCCGAGTTTGCTTCTGCCACAGGTACGCCAGAGCATAATGGTTTAACACCTCAGCATGCGCTTGATATTTTATCAGCTATTGCGGATGAGTTTCCGATTACGGGTGCTGATATGATGGAAATAGCGCCCTTTACCGACAGCTCTTTAGTGGGTCAATCAAGCTCTGAAACAACACTTAGAGAAGGCGCTAAAATTTCAGCATTTTTAATTAATGCGATGAATAAATAGCTGGTTGAAACCTAAAAAATCTAGTCCTATCAGCGTATAGGGCTAGGCTTTTAGTTTAAAAACTAGCAGTTCGGTTGCCCTCAACTATAGTTGTTTATATCAATTTTTAATTTAAGGGCGTAGCTGAATGAGGTTGTATATACTCATACTGTGTTTTGCATGCATAAAGGTTAATGCAGCTGAAATTACTATTGTGACCGAAGTTTTTCCAGATTTTCAATATATTGACGAAAATAATCAGCTGGCTGGCCGCTCTGTTGATAAAGTAAAGAAAGCACTTGCTACCACTGATATAAAATACACTATGTCAGCTCATAGCTGGGCTGTATCGTATAACGCGGTACTTCGAGATAAAAACACATGTATTTTTTCAATTGTTAAATTACCAAATAGAGAAGATAAATTTAGTTGGATTGCTCAACTAGAGCGCTTTGATTCTGCTATATACTCCCTTAAATCACGACACATCCATCTAAATACGCTTAACGATGCTAAAAATTATAAAATTGCCGTGCTACGCGATAATTTTAGCCACCATTACTTATTAGAGCGAGGCTTTAGCGAAACTAAAAATTTACTTATTATTGATAGCCTAGACAAAATTGATAAAATAATAAGTACTCGATACGATATTCTCGATTTTGTTATTTTAAGCAATAAGCAGTTTAACTATCGTGCAAAACTCGAACCTAAATTAAAGCTACTCGAACCTGTTTTAAATCTTAATACCAAACAGTCTCCCCTTTACTTTGCTTGTAATATAAACATGGAGCAAAGCCTACAAGATAAACTTTCGGCTGCATTTGATGAGGCAAAAATAAGCGACTAAGTCATTTAATTCAATGACTTAAATATTTATTATTATAACATTAAAATATAAATTGCCGCATTTAAAAAACCGATTATAATCCAGCTGCTTTTTGTTTAAAAAAGCGCTAACTTTTTGGAGCGTTAAATGGGTGATTTAATCGGGATTAGCTTATTGATCTTGATCAGTGCGTTGTTTGCTATGTCAGAAATAGCAATTGCAGCGTCGCGTAAAATAAAACTGCGAGTAATGGCAGATGAAGGGAATATAAAGGCAGCAGCGGTACTAAAGCTACAAGAAAATCCAGGGGCTTTTTTTGCCATGATCCAAATAGCACTTAATGCTATAGCAATACTCGGTGGTATTGTGGGCGAGCAGGCGCTATCTCCTTATGTTGAAAGTGTGTTGGTCTTGTTTTACCAAGGTGTGCATTTAGAAAAGATTAGCTTTTTACTTTCATTTTTTACTATTACATCTTTGTTTATATTATTTGCCGATTTAATGCCAAAGCGCTTAGCGATGATAATGCCTGAGGCCGTTGCAGTTCGTGTAGTAACCATTATGCGCTGGGTAACATTTGCGCTTACGCCTCTTGTTATGTTTTTTAATGGTGTTACTAACTTTGTGCTGCGCTTATTTAAGGTGCCGGCTGAGCGAGAAGACAATGTAACAACAGAGGACATTGTTGCCATGATGGAAGCAGGTGCTGCATATGGCAGTTTGCAAAAGCAAGAGTATGAACTCATTGGCAATGTGTTTGACCTAGAAGCGCGATTTTTATCAAGCGTAATGACGCCACGTGACCAAATTGTGTATTTTGATTTAAACGAAAGTAGCCATGATATTGCCACTAAAATTATAGATCATCCTCATAACCACTTTTTAGTGGTATCAGGAAATTTAGATAAGTTGCATGGCTCTGTTGAGTCTAAAGATATTTTACGACAAGTCCTAAAAGGCGAAGCCGCCAACATAAACGACGACCTGATTGATAAAGATGTTTTTTACTTACCCGAAACATTAAGCCTATCAGAAGCTTTAAATGCGTTTAAAAGCGCAGCAAAGCCATTTGCGGTTGTAGTAAACGAATATGCACTTTCGGTGGGTATTGTTACGGTTAAAGATTTAATGAAAGGGTTTATGGGGGATTTAATAACTCACCAAGGTGATGAACTAATTATAGAGCGCGATAAAAACTCATGGCTTGTAGATGGACTAACGCCAATTACAGATTTAGCAAAAGTACTTGATATAGAAGAGTTTCCTGATCAGATGCACTATGAAACAGTTGCTGGATTTTTAATTTACAACATGAAGCGAATACCTAAACGCGCAGAGCATTTAACTTTTGCAGGCTTTAAGTTTGAAGTTGTTGATGTTGAAGGGATTAGGGTAGAGCAATTGTTGGTTTCAAGGGTTATCATCCCGCAGACTACTATTACCCCTTAAAAAACTAAGTATGACGCTAGTCGTTTATATAAATAGCCAAGCTATATTTGCTTGGCTTTTTTGTGTTTGTTAGAAGCTTTGTTCCTAAAATAAAAAATTATTTCAATATGTTAAGTTGTTTTATTTTCATACAGGCTTGATTCTGTTTTCATCTAATTAACATTAAATACAACCTAATACGTATATCGCACTCAAGGGTTTAAGTTTGTGTAAATTTCTTCTAATTAAGATTCATTTTCAGCGCGTTTTAATTTAGAATGATCGTTCACTCTAAACTAAAAGGTATTTAACATGCAGCGTTCCCGCATCGCTTTATTTGTATTATCAGCCCTCGTCGGGTCTGTTGCTTTAACTGGTTGTGACCAGGCAGCTGAGCAGTCACAAGCTTCAGCTCCTAAAGCTGTGCCAGTGGGTGTACTTACATTAAAAAGCCAAGCGCTTACTCTCAAAAAAGAACTTCCTGGTCGTATCAGTGCATTTCAAATTGCTGAAATACGCCCTCAAGTAAGTGGTATTGTGCAATCTCGTTTATTTGTAGAAGGTAAAGAGGTTAAACAAGGCCAGGCTCTGTATCAAATAGATCCTGCGACATTTGAAGCAGACTTAGCAGCAAGTGAAGCAAGCGTAGCGCGCGCAGAGGCAAGTATTGCGAGTTCTAAATCAAAAGCATCGCGTTATAGTGAATTATTAAAAATTAAAGCGGTAAGTCAACAAGATTTTGACGAAGCAGATGCAGCTTCTAAACAAGCAAATGCTGAATTATTAACGGCTAAAGCGCAGTTAAAATCGGCGCAAATTAACCTTGATTACAGCCATGTGTCTTCACCAATTAGTGGTCAAATTAGTAAATCAAGCGTAACTGTAGGTGCACTAGTTAGTGCCAATCAAAGTACTGCACTTGCTACCGTAACTCAGCTAGATCCAATTTATATTGATTTAACACAATCAAGTAATGAGCTTACCAAACTTAAAAAAGCATTATCATCAGGTGCACTAAGCGTTGATTCTACTAGCCAAACTGACGTTGAACTTATTATGGAAGATGGCTCTGTTTATCCTCATAAAGGTACATTGCAGTTCTCCGAAGTAACCGTTGATCCAAGTACTGGCTCAGTAACATTACGTGCTAAATTTTCAAACCCAGAAAAATTGTTATTGCCAGGCATGTATGCCCGCGCTTCTATTGTAGAAGGCGTTAAGGCGGATGCTATTTTAGCCCCGCAACGTGGTGTTAGCCGAAACTCAAAAGGTGAGCCAACGGCAATGGTCGTGAGTAAAGAGAATACTGTTGAAAGCCGTGTTTTAAAAGTAGATAGAACGATTGGTTCTGATTGGCTTGTTACTGATGGCTTAATGGATGGCGATAAGTTAATAGTTGAAGGCTTACAAAAAATCCGCCCTGGTGCGCCAGTGAATCCTTCTGAAATTCAATCGTCTGCTAAAGCCGATCAAGCGCAATAACGGAGAGTTTTAATGTCACGATTTTTTATCGATAGACCGATATTTGCTTGGGTACTCGCTATTGTAGTGATGCTTGCAGGTATTTTGGCGATTAGGAGTTTACCTATTTCGCAGTATCCTTCAATTGCGCCACCTGCAGTGAGTATTACGGCAACGTACCCTGGTGCATCTGCACGTACACTTGAAGATACGGTAACGCAAGTTATTGAGCAAAAAATGAAAGGGCTTGATGGCCTGCTTTATATGTCATCAACGTCAGAATCTAGCGGTTCTGCTACGCTTACACTTTCGTTTAGCGCCGAAACAGACCCTGATATTGCACAAGTTCAAGTGCAAAATAAACTAGCAACAGCAACTCCACTCTTACCAGAAGCCGTACAAAGGCAAGGTGTTGTGGTTGCAAAGTCAGCGCGTAACTTTTTAATGGTTTATGCTTTTGTGTCTAAAGATGGCAGCATGACCAATATTGATATTGGCGATTATGTTTCATCAAACGTGCAAGATATTGTCTCGCGTGTTGAAGGCGTAGGTGAAGTACAGTTGTTTGGTTCTCAGTACGCAATGCGTATTTGGTTAGACCCTGCAAAGTTACAAAACTATAAGCTTACACCAGCTGATATTAGCGCTTCTATTTCTGCACAAAATGCACAAGTATCTGCCGGTCAACTAGGCGGTATGCCAGCGGTTGATGGTCAGCAACTTAATGCAACAGTAACGGCGCAAAGCCGATTACAAACGCCAGAGCAATTTGAACAAATTTTAGTTAAAACCAATCCAGATGGCTCTTTTGTTCGCCTTGAAGACGTTGCTAGAGTAGAGCTTGGCGGCGAAAGCTACCGCGTTGTTGCTCGTTATGACGGTCAGCCAGCATCAGGCTTAGGTATTAAACTAGCCAGTGGTGCTAACGCACTTGATACTGCCGCTGGAGTTAAAAAAGCAATTGAAGAGTTAAAGCCATTCTTTCCTGAAGGGTTAGATGCGGTTGTACCTTACGACACAACGCCGTTTGTATCGCTCTCTATCGAAAAAGTTATTCACACCTTAATTGAAGCTGTTGTACTTGTTTTTGTAGTTATGTATTTGTTCCTACAAAACTTTAGGGCAACACTTATTCCAACTATTGCAGTACCTGTGGTTTTACTAGGTACATTTGGTATTTTATACACCTTTGGTTATTCAATAAATACACTAACGATGTTTGCGATGGTACTTGCCATAGGCTTATTGGTAGATGACGCAATCGTTGTTGTAGAAAACGTAGAACGATTAATGACTGAAGAAAAGCTCTCAGCACTCGAAGCTACGCGTAAATCAATGGACGAAATTAAAGGCGCGCTGGTAGGTATTGCCATGGTGCTTTCGGCTGTATTTATTCCAATGGCATTTTTTAGTGGCTCGACGGGTATTATTTATCGTCAGTTCTCTATTACATTGGTTTCGGCAATGGGACTTTCGGTATTGGTTGCCCTTATTTTAACACCAGCACTGTGTGCTACGTTATTAAAACCAAGCCATGTTCACGACGATAGCTCGTTTATTGGTAAGTTTTTCTCTGGATTTAACCGAGGTTTTGATAAAACGAATCGCGGTGCGCAAGGCTTTGTAAGCCGTATGATCAACCACTCTAAGCGTTACTTACTTATTTACGCTGTGATAGTGGGTGGCATGGTTTATGTATTTTCACATTTACCAACCGCATTTTTACCAGACGAAGACCAAGGTATTTTGTTTAACCAAGTTTCATTGCCAGCAGGCTCTACAACACAGCAAACGCTTGAGGTTGTTAAAAAGGTAGAAAATCACTTTTTAAACGATCAATCTGAAGCAGTAAACGGTATTTTTACCGTGACTGGTTTTAGTTTTGCAGGCTCTGGTCAAAACTCAGCAATTGCCTTTGTTAACCTAAAACATTGGGATGAACGTCAACGCGATGACTTATCTGTTCAAGGTGTTGCAGGTAAAGCGATGGGTTACTTTTCGACTATAAAAGAAGCATTTGTGTTTGCATTCCCGCCACCTGCAATTGTTGAGCTGGGTACTGCTAATGGCTTTAATATTTTCTTACAAGACCGTGTAGGCCTAGGCCACGATGAGTTATTAGCTGCACGAAATCAATTATTGGGTTTAGCAAGTCAAAGTCCAATTTTAGCGGGTGTACGTCCAAACGGACAAGAAGATATGCCAGAGCTGCAACTTGATACAGACCTTGCAAAAGCCGAAGCGCTTGGCGTGTCGCAAAACGATATCAACAGTACACTTTCGACAGCATGGGGTAGTAGTTATGTAAATGACTTTATTGACCGTGGTCGAGTTAAAAAAGTGTATATGCAAGGTGACGCACAATCGCGCATGGTGCCTGAGGATCTAAATAAGTGGTATGTGCGCAATAATAATGGCGATATGGTGCCGTTTTCAGCCTTTGCTAGTGCCTATTGGACTTACGGTTCGCCTCGCTTAGAGCGTTACAATGGTTTTTCAGCAATGGAAATTCAAGGTAGTGCAGCGCCGGGTTACAGTACAGGCCAAGCAATGGATGAAATGGAACGTTTAGTTAAACAGCTACCAAATGGTATTTCGTCTGAATGGACCGGTATTTCATTCCAAGAGCGCTCAAGTAGTGGTCAAGCACCTCTATTATATGGCTTATCCTTGCTGTTTGTATTTTTATGTTTAGCCGCGCTTTATGAAAGTTGGTCGGTACCGTTTGCGGTAATGATGATTGTGCCACTGGGTATATTTGGTGCAATTATGGCAGCGCTAGGCGGTGGCTTATCTAACGATATTTACTTGCAGGTAGGCTTGTTGACCACCATTGGTTTAGCCTCTAAAAATGCGATATTAATTGTTGAATTTGCTATTCATAAAATGGATGAAGGACTAGGTCTAGTTGATGCTGCAGTTGCTGCGGTACGCCTTCGTTTACGTCCAATTTTAATGACTTCAATGGCGTTTATTTGTGGTGTAATCCCACTAGCAATCGCCTCAAGTGCGGGCTCTGGCGCGCAAAATGCACTAGGTATTTCAATTATTGGTGGCACACTTGCATCATCAATATTAGTTGTTGTTTTTGTACCGTTATTCTTTGTTTTAGTTCGCCGTGTATTCCCAGGCAAAGCTAAAGAGACAACGAAGGAGAGTGCAGAATGAGTATTAAAACATTCAGCCTAAGTGCCATTGCTTTATTAGTACTAAGTGGTTGCCAACTTGCACCAGAGCAAAAAGATCTTGCTCTACCAGTATCTGATGCTTATGCATCAGGTACTGATCAAAGCTCTGCACAGCAATTAAATTGGCAGCAGTTTTTTAATGATGAAAAACTACAAACATTAATTACGCAAAGCCTTGAGCATAATAAAGACATGCAAATTGCAGTGCTTAACGTGCAGCGTGTTCGTGGTTTGTATCAAATTGAAGATTCTGCTTTGTATCCGTCACTTGATTTAAACGCATCTGGTACGCGCCAGCGTTTACCTGCTGATTTGTCGGGTACTGGCGATGCAGCTATTAGCTCGCAATACAGTGCAACGGTAGGCATTACCTCTTACGAGTTAGATATTTGGGGTAAAGTGCGCAATCAATCGGCGCAAGCATTGCAAAATTTATACTCTACAGAGCTTAGCCAATACAGTACGCAAGTGTCTTTAATTTCAGAGCTTGCAAATGCATGGCTTAATTACGCGACAGACTTACAACTGCTAGAGCTTGCAAAAGAAACGTTAACCTCTCAGCAAGAGTCATTATCGCTTACACAAAAAAGCTTTGATTTAGGTGCTACGTCTTCAATTACGCTTGAGCAGCTTAGAAGTACAGTTGCTACAGCAAAAGTAGACATAGCAACGTATAAGCGTTTATTAAAGCGTGATAAAAGCGCGCTTGATTTATTAGTGGGTAAATCTGTTTCGTCTGATTTACTGCCTAATAAAGACCTGACTAACTTGATTAGCATGCCAGAAGTACCGGTTGGCTTACCGTCTGATTTGCTATCGCAGCGCCCAGATATTAAAGCCGCTGAGCATTTACTGCTTGCTGCAAATGCCAATATTGGTATTGCACGTGCGGCGTTTTACCCAAGTATTAGCTTAACGGCCAATGCAGGGTCTGCTTCAAGTGATTTGAGTGGCTTGTTTGATTCAGGCTCAGGTACATGGAGTTTTGTACCGTCAATTAGCTTACCTATTTTTAATATGGGACGTAACCAAGCTAATCTTGATGTAGCAAAAGCAGATCAAGAAATTGCAGTGGCTACGTATCAGCAAAAAATTCAAAATGCGTTTCGCGAAGTGGCCGATGCACTTGCCGACAGAGAAGGCTATCAAGAGCAATTAAGTGCGCTTGATATGCTTATAAGTAGCCGACAAACCACGTTTGATTTATCAAAAATGCGTTACGAAAAAGGCGCAGATAGCTACTTGCAAGTACTTGATGCTCAGCGTACTTGGTATGGCGCGCAGCAACAGTTAATTAGCGGCCAGCAATCATATCTTGCTAGCCAAATTAACTTATACAAAGCGCTTGGTGGCGGATGGAATACGAGCGACAAAATAACTCAGGAAGAGCAGTAATATTAGCAGCTCGCTTGCGAGCTGCATTTTAATGATACAGCGAGGCTATTTATAGTACTCGCTTTACTGAGTTTAAGACTTAGTAGTGGAGTTGAACATGAAGCCTAAAGCAAAAAGGCAAACAGATCCCGCGATAGCGCAAGCTAGGCGCGAACAAATACTAACAGCTGCTGCAGAGTGTTTTCATCGAAAAGGTTACCACGGTGCAGGCATGGCTGAAATATCTAAAACGGCAGGGATGAGTGCAGGCCATATTTATAATTACTTTGAAAGTAAAGAAGCAATTATAGAAAGCATTATTGAAAAAGATATGGAAGAAATGTTTTCTATCTTCCAACAGTTTGAAGATCATCCTGGTGATGTACTTCAAGCGCTCATTGATGGCTTAAACATTGGTGTTCAAAGGCACATGGACACAGGGGCATGTGTAGTTGATTTAGATATGATGGCTGAAGCAGGTCGAAATGTTAAAGTAGCTTCTTTGCTACGTGATATGGATACTCAAGCACGCGGGCGCATGAGGCAGCTTTTAACAAGTGAGCGAAGTGCGCTAAAAGATATTGATGAACTTGAACTTGAAAGCCGAATTAATGTTATTTTTTCAATGATGGCAGGGTTGTTACTTAGAAAGTTACTCTACCCTGAGCTAACCGAAGAAACAGTATTAATAGCGCTTCGCCCAGCGATGAAAACATTACTAATGCCATTTGATAAAGAATAGTAAAGCGCAAAATAGATAACTAAAAAGTAAGCTAGCCAATTATTGGCTAGCTTTTTTTATACTTTAAAAACGCTCTATTGACCATTGCAGAGCAATTATTGCTATTGCCACAGAACCCATAGGCATAAGCCACTTTTTATACCAGGTGTAGTTACGTACATAAATAAGCAATGGCAGCGCAATCAGTAATATACTGAGCTGACCGATTTCGACACCTAAATTAAATGCTAAAATACTCAATAATTGATAGTCGCTCGACAAGCCCAGCTCGCCAAGTACGCTGGCAAATCCCATCCCATGTAGTAAACCAAAAGCAAAAGTAAGCCACCCTAAACGAAGTACTAACGGCCAAACATTATTTAGTGCTGCAAATAAAACCGATATAGCAATTCCAAGCTCTACCCAACGACTATTTGGCGAGACTAAGTTCATAGCTGTGGCGGTAAGCGTAATAGAGTGCGCAAGCGTAAACGCGGTTACTATCCATGCTGTGTGTTTAATAATTTGTTTTTTAGAGCTAATACCTTGCCATGTTTTATCACTACGTTTTAAAACACAGGTAAGCAACAGAGCGATTAAAAATAAAATATGATCAATACCTATCCAAATATGTAAAACACCTTGATAAACGTATTGATTGAACGTGCTTAAATAACTAGATTTTTCAAAGCTAAATGTTTGCTGAGCTTCGTTTATGTTAAATACACGAGATACACCGTTTATATTTACGATAGATTTATGATTAGCATCGGTTTTAAAAAAAGCAGAATAAGAAAGAGAGATTGTTTCATTGCCATTGCAACTAAACATTAGCGGAATAACCAAATAAGGCTGGTTAAAATGGTTATCTAGCTGATAGATACCTTCACTTGTTAAAGGGCATGCTTGTTCGTTTTGCGTGATATTTAAATTTTCTGTAATGAAGTTATTAATTGAGCTGCGCTTTGCTTTTATTTCTGCCCATGAAATTTGCCCGTTTTTATCTAAATCTAAAGGCACGTCATGCTCTAAGTCGGCTATATTAATTTGCCAGGTACCCGTGTATTGTTTTTTGTTGGTGTCGTTATCGTTCTTGCTATTTAGGGTTATATAACTTGTACTTAGTTGATGGGCAAAGCTGTAAGTTGAGAAAATACACAGCATTAAAGTGAGTATAAATAGATAAGGCGTTTTCATAGTGTATCTCGTTGCATCGCTTTTGCTTGAGTAAGTAATTGCTCATCGGTGCTCATTTTAGCCTGTTGCCAATTAATATGAGCCCAGTAAAGTGCTTTTTCGCGATTTGGTTGTACATCAAGGTAATATTTAGCTAAGTCACTTGCATGAAATGAATCTTTGCGAAGCTCTCTAAGTGTAACTCTTTTCGCCATTGTATTTTGCCATTTTTTATCGCGTTTACTTAGTCTTTTTTCTGCGATTGAAAGCCTTAGCAAAATAGCATCTTCTAAATTACTTTTGTCAGGAAGCAGTACACTTAATGTATTTAATACCTGCTGCGGTTGATTAAGAGCAAGTTGAATATCGGCCCATAAAACAATGAGGCTCACAGGAGCTTGAACTAAATCTACGCTTTGTAAGTGAGACAAAGCTTGTTTGTAGTTATTTAAGCGGTAGCTCATTTCACTTAAAACATGGTTTGTAGCTAGACTAGTTTGGTTATTGTTTATAATTTTAACTAATGCTTGGTAGCTGTCTAAAACGTTTTTATGCTGGCTTTGCACATCAAGTACGCAGGTGCTAGCTGTAATAGTACTTACTTGACCAATCAAGGCGATGCAGTGTTGTTTTGCGCGTGTAAATTCACCTTGGGTCATCAATATATTGGCCAGCAACAAATGGCTATTACTGTGCTTTGGCTCGGTAATCAAAACGTTGTTAGCAATGTTAATTGCTTCGTCAAAAAGGTGCTCTTTTTGTAAAACACGAGCATATAGGTAACCAATTTTAGATGTGGGTGTTTGTTTATATAGCTGGGCTAAACGGGTTTTAAGTAGCCCCTGTAAGCGCTCTGTTTGGCCTGCATATTGGCTATTAGTCACTAATGTATTTATTTCGTCGACAGAGAGTGAGGCACTCAGTGTTGAATTACTTGAGGCAATAACTGCGTCATCTTTTGGGATAAAAGGAGCCGCACTCACCGCAAGAGAGGTTAAGCAAATAGCAATAATAGTGAGGGGGTTAAATACTGATAAATGCATTATAAATATCCTTTGAAAAAAGCCATCCATGGCCTGTCAGCTTAATTACTTGTTTAGTTGCTAATCTAGGTTGCTAATTTAGTTACCGTTTGTTGAAATTAATCCATCAACATCAGACTCGGTGTTTGTAAACACGCGACCATTAACTGATAGCGGCTCTGCATTTGTGCTTTGATTAAATGCATCGGTTGTAAATTGAGCAAAGTCAACTTGCAGCGCCTCAATCGCAATACTTATTGTGGCAGTAACTTGCGAATTAACGCCATCACTTACACTAAACATAAAGCTATCTGAACCTGTCGCTTCTTTATTCGGTGTATAGGTAAAATTACCGTCGCTATTAACGGTAACAGTACCGAGTGTTGGCTCACTTGTTAACGAGTAAGTAAGTGAATCGCCATCATTGTCAGTTGCGCTAAGCATATCGGTAATGCTTACTTCAGTTTGTGTTGTTAGCATTGCATCACTTGCTGTAGGTGCGGTGTTTACAACCGGTGTAGGTTGTTTTTTATCGTCATCGCTACTACATGCTCCTAATGTTAAAGCACTTAGGAGTACACAAATATGGGTAGTTTTTAAATTACGCATTAGTTAACTCCTTATTTAGAGCCTGCAATAGGTGTTGCAAGGTATGGGAATGTTGAGTCCATCATTGTTGCATCAATAGGTGCGCCATCAGTAAATGGAACTGTACCCGTATTAGCATCCTCTGGTGTACAAAGGCCTAAGTCAGTGTCTTCACCATTTACAGGAATAGGATGACATAAACGACCCATCACAACGCGCAGTGCAATATCAACCACATCATCACCCGGGCGACGACCATTTGGGAAACCCGCTAAATCATTGCCAGCTACACCAAATGCAGATTGATTAGCCTGTACTGTTGCTGCTATGGCTGTGTTTAAACGCAGCATTTCTGAAGGTGTTACCGTTGCTTGCTGATTAACGTCTGCAAAACCCGTTAAAAATGCAGTGATTAAATCAGTACGCGGGAAGTTAGTGGGTGCCAGAGTTTCAAAGTTAGTATCTAGTGTTGTATTAACAGCATCTTTAAATAAAATATTTAATAACTCTGGTAGTGCAGGGTGAGATACATAATCTAAAAATTGTGCATCATCTTTCGGGTGCGCTGTTGAGAATGTGTCTTTATCTTTAATGCCAATTACAAGCTCATTTACAAGTGGGTTACCTAGGCGTGAAACCTGAGTTAATGCACCACCGTTTACAGCATTATTTGCAAATTTAGCATTTGGGTTTAATACACGTGCTTGGGGTAAGCTTGCCGTTGTCCACGAGCCAATTACACCGTTACCTTCACCAACAATACAACTCTTTGGTATTTCGATAGCGATTGATGTGACGTTTTTATCTGCAAGGTCGTCGTTATCAGCAGATTGCGTTATACCACCTGGAAAACCGCCGCCGTCACCAGCACCTGGGGCGCTGTCACCCTCTACAGGTACATAGTTAACTAAATCAAATGTTTTACCTAGGTTAACTACAAACGGGTCTTTACGCTGTCCTACAAAAACTTGTGCCATGCTTTCACAGTTAGGAATTGAAACCTGATAAACAAATTGATCTGCATAAGTTTGGTAATCACTCATCGATCCAAATGTTTTATTACCTACATAATCAAGTGGTTTAGAGAATGTGCTTGAGTTTGAGGCTGTGTTGTTTAACACAGTAGCTTCGCCAGTACGCTGTGCGCCGCTTATCATGCTCATTGTGTATGATTCGCTAAAGTTAGCTGCGCTGTCATCACCTGCAGCCACGCCGCCAACATTCTTAAGTGGCACCGAAACTGTACGTTGATTACCTTCAGGTCCAACCGTTAATTGCACGCCTTGATTATCGTTAGGGAGCATGCTTTTAAAATTAAACGCAAATGTAATATCTTCAACAGCATCGCCATCGTTATCGATATGAATGCTGTAAGTTGCATCTGGATCCATTGCAAAGTAATTAGGGCCGCCGTATGCGTCTTGTAGCGGAATATAGTTAGCTATTAGTGTTACAAAATCACCACGACCTTGCTCGTAACTATTAAATACATAAAAATCGGTTGAATCTAAAGTCGGGAAACGGCTTATATTTGGCGCTTCTCTGTGGCTAGATGCTTCACTTGGTGCACTTACAAACGTACTACATATTACTATTGCGAGTATTGATGGAGTTAAAGCTTTCATGACTTTGTCCTTTAGTTTTGATTGAAGTCATAGCTAATAACGGGGCAGGGTTTAAATTGGATGCAAAAAAGTTAAATTAAATTTATATTTTGTTAAAAAACTGAATTGAGGGTTGGCTACTTTATACAAGCAGCCAACATTGGTCATAATAGCAAGGTTATAAAAGTACCAGCTCTGTGGTGTATAACACCTCAGTCGGTAATCCATTTGGCGAACCACCAATAGGCTCTAAGCTTACTGCAAGCAACGCTATGTCGGTTGCTTTAAAGCGGCTATCTTTGAAAAGTATTTTATTGCCTTGTTTTGGAAGTAAACCCAATGAAATTGGCGTATCTTGCCCCTTTAAAATCATCCACAGCTCGTAATCTTTATTTGATTGAGCAACCAATTTGCTACTGGCTTTAATTGAAAGCCCTTGCTCGTTAACATCAATAAACCACAATGATTGTTTGTCTTGGTTTTGAACCAAGGCAATTTGTTGCGTTTGAACAACATTAGTAGAGGGTTGAATAACCAAAAAGGCTAAAACAATACATGCTGCAGTTGCCACAAAAGACCATGTACGCCAAATTGAAGGCTTGGTATGTATCACCGTTTTTGTGGGTTGCTGGTTTTCAATTCGCTGTAATATATTTATCCATACATCCTCACGTGGCGTTTGTGGTGTAATAGCACTTGCCAAGTTATTTAGGTTCTGCTCCCACATACTTTTTGCTTCACGTGCTTGGTTTGAACTAAGCAACAGACGTTGAAAACGCTTACGGGCAAGCCCTCTAAGTGTGCCAAGCACATACTGCCCAGCAAGTGCGTCTAATAGTTCGGGTTTATTATAATTCATAATGTTAAACACCTTTGTAGCTGCATAAGCCCACGCCTGATCCAGCTTTTAACTGTGCCTAATGGCGTTTCTATATGATCCACTAATTCGCTATGACTCAGCCCTTTGTAATAAGCTAAGTGAATAGCCTGCTTTTGTTGCGGCTCAAGTTGTTCTATACAATTAACCAGTTTTGTTTCTTCATCGTAATTAATGTCAATGCTTTCATTCACATATTCATCATCGCCTAGCGACTGCTCTTTTCGTACCTTGTGATAGCGCAGCGAATCAAGACTTCTATACCTAACTATACTTATCATCCAACTAATAACAGTGCCTTTAGAGGCGTTATATTCAGATGCGTTATGCCAAATTTTTATAAAAGCGTCTTGTAGTGCCTCTTCTGCATAAGCTCTGTTAGTGAGCATATTTAAACTAATAGCAAAAAGTTTGCCGCTAGTTTGTTGATATAAACTTGAGAAAGCATTTTTGTCTCCTTGTGCTGTTGCGCACAAAAGAGGGAGTAAATCATCGTTATCCATAGGGATCCTGTTTTTCTTATTATCATTGAGTAAACGGTTGAGGGCGTGATTTGGATGCAAAAAATTTAATTGATTTTTAGATTAGCTGCTTTATACGTTAGTACAAGCAATAACCGATCAGTGTTTGAAATATAAACGTATAGGTATAATTTATTCACATGTTTGTAAAAAATGCACAAAGAGCAGATTGCACTTAAATTTATTTTATTATTAACATTATATATCAATAGCTTATGATTTTAATTTGAATTTAAAATGCCATTTATATGGCGTGATATTTGCAAAAGAGTACATAAAGCCGTTTAAATTAAAATTAGAAAATCGGAATTATTTACACAAAGGAGAGACTATGTGGGCTGCAATTGGTTATTTACTATTAGCGCTACTACTTATTTTTATTGGTTGGGAAGTAAACTCTGTTTATTTTGCTATTGTTTTTTATTGGACAGCGTTGTCGCTTTTATTGGTTAGCACCGCCTATATTTTTAACGCTGCAAAAATATTCAGAAAGCGTGAAAATGGGGTGATCCCATTTTATATACGCTGGGCATTTGTACCATTTTTATTTGGCGTGCAAATTTATAATGCCTGGTCGCGTAAGCACGACAAAGTACCGCCAATTCAACAAATAAACGATAACCTATTTTTAGCTTGCCGATTATTTCCCTCAGACATAGACACATTAAAAGATAACGGAATTACGGCAATTTTAGACGTAACGTGTGAGTTTGACGGCCTTGAGTGGAGTTCAACACAAGAGAATATTAATTACTTAAACATTCCGGTGCTCGATCATAGTATTCCTACCCATTCGCAGTTAAATCAGGCTATTAATTGGATACATCACCATATTAAAGAAAACCGCCGTGTGGTTGTTCATTGTGCTTTAGGACGTGGACGCTCGGTATTTGTAATGGCGGCTTACTTATTGAGTCAAAATAAAGATGCTGATGTACATCAAATTCTCGCACAAATAAAAGAAACCCGCGAAACCGCAAACTTAAATAAGCATCAACTTCGCCATTTAGCAAAGCGACATAAAAAAGGCGAATTACTGATCAAAAATAAAGCCGTGTTGATTGCTAATCCGGTATCGGGTACACGATTATGGGAAGAAAAAGAACACTTAATTGTTGCGCGGTTATCGGCCTATTACGATTTAGAAGTACTCACTACCTCAAAAGATATTAATGGTATTGAGCTTGCTAAAAAAGCGATTGAGCAAAATCCAGATATAATTATCGCGTGTGGAGGCGATGGTACAGTGGGCGAAGTTGCAAGCGTACTTGTAAACACACCATGTAAACTTGGTATCATTCCAATGGGCACTGCAAACGCACTTGCGCATGTATTAATGGGGATTAGCTCTAAATTTATTCCTGTAGAGCAAGCATGTGACTTAATTATAGATGGTCAAACAAGCACAATAGATACCGCTTATTGTAATAACGAATTAGTACTGTTACTTGCAGGTATTGGTTTTGAGCAATCAATGATTGAAAAAGCAGATAGAGAGTCTAAAAATAAATTGGGGCAACTTGCTTATTTAAATGGCTTTTTTGAAGCCTTTGGCGAGCAAAAATCACAGTTACTTAGCGTAAAACTCGATGATAATGAGCCACAAGAAATATGTACAAATAGCTTTATTGTGGCAAATGCGGCGCCCTTTACAACGCTACTGGCTCAAGGTGGTGGGCAGCCAGATCATAGTGACGGACTTCTCGATGTAAGTTGGTTAACACCCAATAATGAAGACTCAACTACCGTTTTGAGTATTGCAGAGCTGATGTTTAGTAGCTTAACGCAAACACATTTAGCTATAAATTCGCATCACACCAACGCTAAAAGAGTCGAGATTACAGGCGAAGGAGAGCTTAAGTACGTACTTGATGGGGAAGTTAAAACAGCTCACAAACTCGTTATTACTATTGAGCCGGCCTCATTACATGTGATTTGCAAAGAGCAATAAATTGCGCACGGTACAATCAAAAAAGGAGCTAATTTAGCTCCTTTTTATACCAATCACTTTTTAATTGACGGCCAAACAAACCCTGTTGTATCCGGTGCTTGAGAAGATGTTTCTCTTGGTGCACTTTTTGGTCTACGAATAGGTCTATTATTTATAGTGTGAATATAAAGTGCTTCCACTTTATCGCGAGCCCAAGGTGTTTTACGCAAAAACTTTAAACTCGATTTAATGCTTGGTTGATCAGTAAAACATTTAATTTTTACTTGCTCGCCAAGTGTTCTCCAGCCAAGTCGCTGTTCTAACTCAACAAGTACTTGTTCTAACGTTACCCCATGTAAAGGGTTTTTAGGTTGATTATCCATAGCCATACTACTTATTTAAACTGCGTGCATTGTAGCTCAAATCAGCTTTTAGCGCTAATTCACAGTGATTGTTTTAGGAGCTGTTGGGTAAATAGCATTACCTTGTTTATCTATTTTAAGCCAAATGAGTTGGCTGTTACTGTGCTGAGAATTTTTAGCACCGCATAAAAGTGTAAATGAGTGAATTTGTATTAGTGCACCCTCGCTATAGCGTTTATTGTCGTACCAACAGCTAGACCCTTCGTTTACAAACTGGTTTGCATCAATAATTGAATGAGTTTTAAGTGTTGTTGCTTCACTGAGTATTGAGTACGCTAAGCTGCTAAAACAAAAACATAGAATTATAAATTTACGCATTAGAGACCTTAAAATAGGGGAAGGTTAAAAATAATACATTAAGCTAAAAAACGTGCTAGTGTAAAGCACATAAAGTTATTTTAATTATAAACTTAGTTATATTCAGAACAACTTAGATTCAAATAAAAAGGTGCACACAATGCAATTTAATCAAACAATGATCGAAGAATTTACACTATTAGCAAAGTTTCCTCGCGACAGTAAAATGCAGGGTATTAAATTACATTCGGACGCAGAGCCAAGCTTACTTAGTGCAGCACAACGTTTATTTGAAAAAGGGATTATAGATAGCCCAGATGGCGGGTACTTAACTGATCTGGGCTTAGATTTAATTGAACACGTTACGGTTATTCATAGTTCGCTACAAAGTTAGTTTTAAATTAGCTTAATTTGCATCGGGCTGATTTTGCGGTGCAGCATCATTAAATGCAGCTAATTTATTACAATGCTCGTAAATAGCTGCAATTTTTGGGTAAGCGCTCATATCTACATTAAAACGAATTGCATTAAATACTTGCGGCACTAAACAAATGTCAGCAAGTGTTGGTTGGGTACCAAAACAGTAGTCGTCATTTTCGTTTAGCATCAGTTCTATTTTTTCAAAACTCACTTCTATCCAATGTCGATACCATTTATTTTTAGCCTCGTCATCAATACCTAATTCGTTTGATAAATACTTCAGCACACGTAAATTATTAACAGGGTGAATATCGCAAGCAATGGCAAAGCTTAAGTTTCTTATTTGTGCTTTTTGCCACGCAGTTCCTGTAATTAATGGTAATTGCGGATAAGTTTCATCAAGCCATTCCAGTATTGCAAGTGACTGTGCTAATACACCGTCATCGGTTTCAAGAGCAGGGAGTAAGCCTTGCGGATTAGTTGCTAAGTATTCCTCCCCAAGTTGCTCCGATTTTAAAAGGTTAACAATAGCAAGTTCATGATCAATTGCTTTTAAGTTAAGCGCTATACGCACTCTATAAGCCGCTGATGAGCGAAAGTAGCTGTATAATTTCATAATTAATCCTGTGAACCTGTAAATTGTTTTTTAATAGTACGCCAGCAATCGGTATAGTTTGGTTGGCGTTCCCTACCTTCTAATGCATATTTTGTTGGTGAAATTATATAGCGCGACTCAAACATAAACGCCAATGTGTTTTCGTATTTTTGTGGTGTAAGCTCAGCGTTTGAGGCTTTTTCAAATACGTCGGCTTCAGGTCCATGTGGCGACATACAATTGTGTAAACTTGCGCCACCAGGTACAAAACCGTGCTCTTTTGCATCATATACACCTTCAATTAAGCCCATAAATTCACTCATAATATTGCGGTGATAATAAGGCGGGCGAAATGTATTTTCAGATACCATCCAACGCGGTGGAAATATCACAAAATCGACATTAGCCATACCCACTGTAGCAGAAGGGGAGGTTAGTACAGTAAATATGGAAGGGTCGGGGTGATCAAAACTCACTGTATTCATTACATTAAAACGCGATAAGTCATATTTATAGGGCGCACTATTACCCGTCCATGCAACTACATCAAAAGGAGAGTGCTTTATTTCACAGCTAAATAAATTACCGTTAAATTTAGAAACAAGCTCAAAGTCACCTTCTTTATCTTCAAAGGCAGCAACGGGGTATTGAAAGTCTCTGTCGTTAGCGTAGCCATTAGCACCAACAGGGCCTCGCTCAGCAAGCTCTAACGCATGGCCATAATTTTCACAAATATAACCACGGGCTGTATCATCAATTAAATCAACAGCGAACTTAATTCCTCTAGGTATAACCGCAATTTCACCTGGTTTAATACTTAACTTACCGCACTCGGTATGAATTAATAACTCACCTTGCTGAGGGACAAACAACATTTCGCCATCGGCATTGCAAAAGTAACGCCCTTGCATTGACTGATTAGCCACATATACATGAATGCCAATACCCGATTGCCCATTAGCACTGCCATTAGCTGCCATTGTTACTAACCCATCAATAAAGTCAGTAGGCTCTGAAGGCATATCAATAGGATTCCAACGTAGCATTGTTGGTGGTGTTACGGCTTCAGTAATTGGGGCTGTTCTTATTAAGCCGTTATCAATTGCTTGGTAATCACCTTGCACTACCGAAGGACGAAGGCGGTAAAACCAAGTGCGACGATTTGAAGCGCGAGGAGCCGTAAATGCAGTCGAACTAAATTGCTCGGTGTATAAATCGTATTTAACCTTTTGTGGGCTAAATTGTCCTATTGGCAATGCTCCGGGTAGCGCTTGTGTTTCAAATTCATTACCAAAACCTGTCATATAACTTAATTGTGTCGTCATTACTGACTCCTGTGAGAGGGGGGTTGGTTTAATATTATTTTTATTTCAGTTAAGATACTCTCAAGTGAGACTAATATCAAATGTGCAACTGCGCGCGTCCGTAAATATAAATGAACACTAAAGTAAAGCTTACAAAGCTGGGATAACCAAAAATGAAAATTGATTTAGCAACGTTTTTACCCTATCAATTAACAAATATAGCAACACGCGTAAGTAACGACTTTGCAGAGGTTTATCAAACTAAATACGGTTTAAATATTCCTCAGTGGCGAATACTTGCTAATTTAGCGCAGTATGGGCAAAGCAACGCAAGGGACCTATGCAGACAAGCAAATATGGATAAATCGACCGTGTCGCGCGCGGTAAAAGTTTTAATAGATAAAGGTTTAGTGATAAGTGAGTTAAATGAGCAAGATAAGCGCGCAGCATTACTTGTACTGAACCAAGCAGGGCAAAACTTATATGAGCAAATAGCGCCTGATGCATTGAATTGGGAAAAACAATTACTGAGCACTCTGACTAACGAAGAATATGAAGTGTTAGTGAGTATTTTTGAAAAGTTAAATAACAAATTAAAGGCATAAAAAAGCCCACCAAAGTGGGCTTTTAAAAGATGTTTTAGGTTACAGTTCTAAATTAGAAAGTGTAACGAACACCTACACGCATTTGCCATACAGACGCACTACTTTCAGTAGTTGTACCTACATTACTAGAATTAAAGTCTGAATATACGTAACGGCCTTGATCATCAATAGACGTTTTGATTACTTTGTTACCTACGAAAGCGCCTTTTTTAAGTACACCCCAGTCATCGTTTAAAAGGTTAGTAAGGTTATCAATTACGAAAAATGCCTCACCTTTATGGCCTTCCATAAACCCTGGAAGCTCTTGTGTTAACTTAAAGTTAAACTTAACAAACCAATCCGCATTTTGCGAATTACGACCAGTAATTTCACCACGCTCAAGACCTTCAGAAGCAATGAAATCATTGAACTCGTTGATTTCGTCTGCACTCATGTTGTAGACAACATTAGGATCGTTTTCAAGTGGTACGTATAATAATTGACGACTACCATAACCATAGTTATTTACATCGCCGAATGCTTTATCGCTGCTATTGTATGTGTAGCTATATGGAAGACCCTTGTATGCTTCACCGAATAAGTTAAAGCGAGTAGCGTAACCATCAACAAACTCATGCTGATAACCAAGAGTCATTGTAAAGCGATGCGGAATTTCGTAATCAGATGATGCAACACCAGGATTACCAGGATTTGTTAGTGCTAAATTGCTATAGTTAGAATCAGCAACAGAACTATTCATTGGGTTAACATCGTCAGAATCTGTGTATGCGTAACCAAAGCTGAAGTTAACGCCATTATCATACTGTTTGCTTATGCCTAATGAGATAACTGATGAGTCACCGCTATCACCGTTTACATTGGTAAGTAAGTAGTCACGTGAACGAGTTTTACCAGGGTTAAGAACGTCATCTTTACCGACATATAGAGGGCGTCCATCAAATGTTGTTTCACCAGAATCCATTAGACCAAGATCTATTAAGGTAGCCGCATCTTTCTTTTTAGAATATAAGTAATCAAGTGAGATTACGTATTCATTTTCAGTTGTGAAAGTCGCGCCTAATGAGTACTTCCATTCTGATGGTATCTCAAAGTCTGAAGCTACAGCATTTACATTTGAATCGCCAGCGCCAGAGCCTGCTACTTTATCATAAAGTTCTTGAGGAACTTCGTAGCCAGGTGCTCCACCGTTAACATTTTGAGGAATAAATAAATCTACAAACGGGTCGTATTCACCATCTTTGTTTAGTACATAGTATGTATCACTTAAATCATAGATACTACTTGTTGCTTTACTAATACCATCGTTTGAATACGAGTTAGATAACCAAACATTAGGGTTACCACCTGAGAATAGACCTACGCCCGCACGAACTTCAAGTGCGTCGGTTGCATACCATTGGAAGCCTACGCGAGGTTGTATTAAGTCAACACCATCAAATGTGCTTTGGTTACTGAAACCATAACGGGTAATGTAGTTTTCATTTAGATTTGGTTTATCATCGCTAGTATATTTATCGTAACGAAGACCGAATGTTAAGCTAGCATCAATATCCGTAAAGCTATATTCGTCTTGAATATAAAAGGTATGTTGTGCGTATGAAAAATTAGCGGCTAGGTCAGTTGGGTTGTTCGTACCTGCAGCATTGTCATATGCAAGTGAGGAAGCAATACCATTTTCAAAGTCTTCAACTGATGCAAAACGCCATTCACCTTCAGTGTGCTGTACGAACTGATTAAATATTTCTAGTTCTTCATACTCATAGCCAGCAGTGATTGTATGTTGATCAAGATAATAAGTACCGGCAAACTTAGCGGTTGTAGTATCATAATTTAAATCGTTAGACTGACGAGAATCATCTGGACCAATATAAATCGTACCGCCATTCGCGGTGTTGATTTGCATTTCACCAAAGCTACTTGCTGCATCCAAAGATTCAACGCGAGCATCTAGTTCAGATTTACCAATACGCACTTCAGTAGAGAAGTCATCTGACCAATCAGAGTAAAGTGAAGCTACTATTGATGTAAACTCAGCACCCTGCTCATAAAAGTGGTTAGATAATGAAAGTTCATCATTGTCAGCATCTGATTGAGAGATTGTGAATGCATCGTTGTAGTTATAAATGATGTTAGCACGATGATTTTCGTTGATATTCCAGTCTAATTTAACTAGAATTTTCTCATCTTCAATCGGTGAACTTGATGGCATGCCACCAGCGTCATAGTCGTAACGAGACTGTGAGGCAGTTTGAACTCGAGAAAGGTCATCAGCAGTAACACTACCACTTGTTAGGCCGCCGTAGTTAAACTGTTTTACACCTTCAAGTTTTTCATATGAAGTAAATAAAAATAGTTTGTCTTCGATTAATGGTAAGCCAACATTAAAGCCGTAGCGCTTTTCTGTATAATTACCTGCATCGTAATCTTCGCCTTCAATTGAATCACCCTGCATAGAGTCATTTGTATAATCGAAGAATACACCGCCATGTAATTCATTACCGCCAGATTTCGTTACAGCATTGATGTTACACGATGTAAAACCACCGTATTGAACGTCAAACGGTGCAAGTTCAGCTGAAACTTGTTCAATTGAATCGAAAGAAAAAGGAGCATTTATTGTTGGGTAACCATTTGAGCTTAAGCCGAAGTTATCGTTCATACGAACGCCGTCTAGCGTTAAGCTGTTGTAGCGAGGGTTACCACCACCACAGTTAATTGAACCACGGCTATCATCAATTGTGATACGCGGGTCGATACGAATAATATCTTTTAAATCGCGGTTAATAGCAGGTTGGTTCTCAAGATCTGTTAGCGTAAATGTAGACGCAGGACCAGTACCACCAGACATTGCGCTAATTGGCGCGCCAGTAACTACAATTTGTTCCATGCTTGATTGTGACTCAAGAGAAACGTTTACTGGGTAGTCATTACCAATATTTAATATAATGTTATTGAATTCTTGGTCTGCATATATATCCGAATCAACAACTACTTTATAAGGACCGCCAACACGCAGGCCTTTAGCTGTAAAGTAACCAGCGTCATTTACTTCAGTTGTTTTTACTGATCCTGAAGGCACATGTAAAATTGTTACTTTAGTGCCGGCTGCTGGGTTGCCGTTAGGCCCCATTACTTGACCTTTAATTGCAGAGGTCGTTTCGTTAGCCATTGCAGCGCCACTCACACCAACACATGCTGCAATAGCAAGTGAAAGAGCTGTTTTGCGTAATTGAGTTTTCATTTAATTTTCCCGTGTAGTTATTAATTAAATTTTTATATTTTTATTTTAAATTTTTCAAAATAAACAGTTGAAGTTCATTTATTCAAAATCCATTACTAGTGTACCTTATTTATTCGTTACAAATAAAATACAACTGCAATATATTTTTAATAAATAGCACTATTTTTGTTTGTTTTAGTGTTTTTTTGAGCAATAACTCTATATCGGGGTTTATATTACGTGGGTTTTATGACAAACATGTGAAATTGAAGGGCGGAGATATAAAAAACCCATTACAAATTTGCAATGGGTCTAGGGCGTGTTGAACTTTATGGATTGAAATTTGTTCAATCTAGGGGCAACTTAATCGCGGCGCGAGGTTTGTAACCTAGTGGGCTAAGTGAAAATCGAGCAACAAAGAGTAAATTGCCCCTAAGCAGAACCCTTCGGGCAGCGCATGTTTGGTCTTTATGCTGCGTTATCGCCTATTTATGGGGAATAACCACACTACATAGGCTCTGCCTTGCCTAAAAACCAAACATACTGCTGCAAATTCAACCTCGAAAGAACAACACGGCCTAATGTAACTTACAAATAACTTAACAAGTTATTGATGTAGAGTTTTTAAGGCTTAAAACTTGTAGCTAATACCAATTTTAGCCTGCCATGCTGATGACGAAGAACTGATTTGCGAATAATTACGGACATCTGCACCGTCGTATGCTGAATCGATAATATAACGACCTTCATCATCTAAACCACCGAAGTCATAAATAGTTTGGTTTGCATAGCTTAAGCGTTTTTCGATTCCCCAGTCACTGTTAAGTAAATTGGCAAAGTTATCAATCATGAAGTAAATTTCACCACTGTGGCCTTGTGCAAAACCAGGAATTTCTTGCTTGATGCTCACATCCATGGTTGTTACCCAAGGCTGAGTCGCTGTGTTTTTACCAAGTATTTGGCCTCGTTCAGATATACCTGCTTTATTTAACAGCTGCTCTAACTGATTCCAATTCATTCCTGATTCACTCCAGTTTACGAGAGAATCATCAGCTCCTGTTGGAATATAAGGTAAGTATGCGCCGTTAGTGTATAACGTACTCGTATCGCCTAAATCACTATCTTGGTACATATTCATTGTGTAGCTAAATGGACGACCTGAACGACGTTCAAAGTAAACATTAAATTTGGTTGCGTAACCTGAGAAGAATTCAGTATTGTAACCTAAATTAATTTTAAAACTGTGTTCCACTTCGTAAGAGCCTCGTGCAGCAAGGTCCTCGTTACGGTTAACAGTAACATTATGTTTGTAGTTACTTTCAGCTTGCGATGCTGAACCAATAGAGGATTCAGTTACATCTTGATGTGCATAACTAAAAGAGGTAAATAAACCGTTGTCCCACTCTTTAGCTAGGCCAGTTGAGATAATAATTGAACGACCATCTTCAGATGAGTTAGTCATTACGATATCAGCATTATCAAAGTTGTCGTAAATAGTTTGGTTTATAACACGCTCACCATCGGCTGCTAATCCAACTGGTTGAATTGAAGCGTTGTGCCATACCGCTTCATTCTCTTTTTTATGGTAAGCGATTTCTGCTTGCCACTTAAAACCGTTGCCCAATAATTCAGAGTCGAATTCATATTCAAAACCAATTTGAGTACGAATGCTTGAAGGCAATTTAAAATTAGGGTCTATAAAAGCAACGCTGCCGCTGCCTTTTTCTAATGAGTTTTTAATTTCATCTGGGACTTGAGTAATATCAGCTTGGTTATTAGCATAATATTCATTAATAACGGTTGAAGGGGCGGTTACCCCTGTAATACCATCGGCTTGGAATGAGTTATTATACCAAACGTTTGGAATGCCACCTTGGAAACGACCAATACCACCACTTATTGTAAGTGCTTCTGTAGCATAATATTTAAAGCCTATACGCGGTAAAATAATATCTATACCATCAAGGTTCTCTTGATTGGTAAAGCCATACGTATTAGCAAAATTTTCATTAAGCGTTGGTTTGTCATCTGATGACAAGCGCTCGTAACGAATGCCAGCAGTCATTTCTAAGTCATCGCCAATGTAAAACTTATCTTCAATATAAAGCGCAAGTTGGTTACGCGTTACATCATAAGCTTTATCAGCTGAATTGTTGGTATAGGCATTTTTGTACTCAAAAGCGTATGGGTAGTTACCATTTTCATCTTTTTTCCAATCTGAAGCTTCAAAACTTACCATGCGGTTTTCAAAATCATCTAAGCTTTTAAACTGCCACGACCCTAATGAATCTTCGGCAAATAAATTATAAAGTTTTAATGACTCGTACTGCGCACCAAAGTTAATTTCATGCTCATCCATTAAATAGGTTGCATCAAATGTAAGCGTTAAGTTTTTAGTTTCAGATACATTGGCATGGCGGGTGCTGTCTGTGCCAAAAGCAAATTGAGCCCCTGTACCACGACCATTTTTTTCTTCTTCATAAACACTAACACTGCCTATATTTGAACGTGTATTGCTGTTTGAAGTTACGTCTTTATATGCAATGCCGACCTCAGTAGAGAAGTTGTCACTCCAATCTGAGTATAATTTAGTTGAAAAATTATTAAACTTAGTAGCATAAGCGTAAGTGTTAGATCGCATAACAACAGAGTTACCACCGCTACTGCTATTGCGCTCGTCTTGGTCGTCTTGCCACTGATACGTGAAATCTAGGCGATGTTCATCGCTAGCATTCCAGCTTAGTTTAACTAATAAGCTTTCGTTAGTATCTTCAGGCGCACTTGCTAATGAATCAGTCAGGCCGTATTCATTATTTAAAATAGAAATGAAACGATTATAGTTAGCTTCAGAAGTATTAAATTCATTAGCAGCACCAGAACCGTCGAAGCCATAATCTAGATCCTGTTCGCTTGACCACTTAGAATAGTTTACAAAATAAAACAGCTCGTCTTCAAGGATAGCGCCACCTACGTTAAAACCATAACGCTTTTCTGATTGAATAGGCTCAACATCATAAAAAGAATAAGTTTTATGACCCGTTAGTGGGTCTAATTCATCTTCTTCACGAATACTTTTTACATCGCCAGCTATCTCAGGAGTAGAGATTTCGTAAAAGCCAGAAAATTTAAACTCATTTGTACCAGATTTTGTTACTGCATTAATAGTACCGCCACCAAAGTTACCTTTAGAAGCTGAAAACGGAGATACATCAACAGAAACCTGCTCAATAGCATCAAGCGCTACAGGCGGCTGAGAAGTAGGGTAGCCGCCAAAGTTTAAACCAAAATCATCGTTTTGGCCGATGCCATCAACAGTTAAACCATTCGAGCGAGGGTTACTACCGGCAAACGTAAGTTCGCCATTGCCGTTAATACTGGCAAGTGGGTTTAAGCGCGCAATATCTTTAATATCACGGTTAAAACTTGGCATGTTTTCAATTGTGTCAGAGCCAAATGTGCTGCTAGAACCACCTGATTGTTGAACAATTTTATAACCAGACACTTCAATCTTTTCGATGTTTAGCGGAGCAAGCTGCGAGCTTAAACGATAAGTTTCACCCAGGTTCAAGTAGATATTTTCAACAGTGGTATCGTTAAACGTATCAGAGTCTATGATAACCATGTAAGGGCCACCTACACGTAAACCATTAGCGATAAACGTACCACTTTCGTTTGTAGTTAATTCGCTAATAGTTCCCGTTGGTTGGTGAACTACTTTAATTTTAACGTTTGCAGCACTGCCACCTGAAGGCGTCGTAATTTTACCACGCATTGCAGATGAAGTATCAGCAGCCATTGCGCTTGTAGAAACACCTAGCGCTAAAATTACCGCTCCAGTTAATTTCGAAAGGCGAAGCTTAGTCATAATGTTGATTTCCCGTGTGTAGGTTATATAAATTTAATACAGTTTATTTGTCAGTTGTCATTTTTAGTGCTGTTTCTAACTCTTTTGCAGAAGGGTCAAATAAGGCATTTAATAATCCAGCTAATCGAATACCCGCCTGTTGTAAGCGCGTTTTTACGATAGGCGTATTGTTATAAATGTAGCTGTACCCAACTTCGTCGTTGGTGTACTTATAAATTTTTGTTGCTAAGTTGTGCGATTCTTCAACCCAAGTTTTAGGAGAGCTTTGTAAATACTGTGCAATTAACTCGCTGTTATTAGTATCGATAAATTGCGCGTATTCAGTGAACGACAAGTTTTCGTTTTCAACTAGCTTTGTATCCCAAAGGCTATGAAGATTTGTTTCTTCATTAAAAAATGAAACCTTTATACGGTTACCACCTCTGTCTTCACCTCTACCTGCATGAAATGGCTGATGGCTATCACCTACTAAATGCACTAAAAAACGTAAACTGAATTGCTTAGCGTCTAACGTGCTATTGGTATCTGTAAGTGTCTGCATTGAGTAGTGAATACCTTCAAGGATATTACTTACAGATTCTTTGTTTTTAGTATGTTCGTGGTTGAAGCTGAAAGACTTACCAGGTGCTGCATTAATATAATGCCAACGAGATGATTTCTTTTGCCAAAACTCACCAGGAGCAGAGCGCATTTCATCAGGCCACGTTGATATTTGAGCTAGTGACTCACCATCTAAATAAGGTTTAATTGCTGCTTTAGTTGTTTCGCTTATATGAGATTGTGCAATCTGCCCTACAATACGATGGCCATTTTGACCCCAAGCATGTGAGTCGGCGCTTGTGAATATCGCACTAATCAAAAGTGCAGAGGATATCGAGTACTTTATACTGTTATGCATTAGAACTTCCTAAATGAATATTTCATGGGGTTGCTATAAGCTAATGCGGTCAATTGTCCTCACTTTTTGCGTTGATAGGAAGGACTTATTAAAATTCATAGTTTCTTATTTAGATTTTATATAAATCAATGGTTTATGTTTGACAGGTAAAATTACTTGTTGTAATAAGTAAGCAAAATTGTTCAAATGCACAATATAGTCTTTTTTTGAGTAGCATTACTTTGAATTTTAAAAATATTGTGTTGCACAAAATGTTAATTGTTACATTTTTGTTTCTATTGTTGATCGTTACGTGGGTTTGCGGTCAAGTTAGTGTGTACAACGATGATTTGCACTTTCCAGTTATGATTGAAACCTCAACAGAATGTCAAACAACAGCAACAAGTAATAAAGACCAGCTAATTATTTTCATGCAATCGAAAAAAATAGCCAAGTTATTAACACAGAATTTGTGTTCTGATAACGTAGTGGCTAAACAATATGGCTCTGTAAAAGGGTATTGGGGGTATAGAACCGCAGAAAGCTTTGAGTTTGTTGGTAAAGGAATTGCTGACTTAATTTTAGCTAAAAATAATATTATGGCCGCCTTCAAAGCTGAGTCGACTTATAACTACCAGCCCGTTGTTGGCTTTTCTGATTACACTGCCTTTTTTATATCGTCTAAAGAAAAACCTCGCATCACAAAACAGTACTTTTTAGATAAGCGTATAGGTTTGCTTGATTATCCAACTAGCCGCTCAGGGCACATATTACCAAAGAAGGTATTTAAAGAGCTGGATATTAATTTAGCTAATTTGAAAATTACCTATGCTAGTTCTCATAATGAATTACGTGATCTACTCGCCGACGGAAAAGTCGATATTATTGCTTCATTTTGGAAAGAGAGTGACGAAAAACGCTTTTCAAAAAACTATATTACGCCATTGAGTAATAATATTTCTGGAACAAGGTGGTATTTAAAAATGCAGCAAAACAATACTGATTTGTTGTGTGCAGTTCAGGAAAACTTACTTGCTATGTCTAAAGATCAAAGGTTGCACTACTATCAAAATGTGCAGCCGTTTTGGAGTTGTGGTGCTAGCTCAGTAAACTTAAAAGAGGACGCTGATGATGAGTAAATATAAGCAATCACTTGTTTTACTATGTTTATTTTTAATTCTATCGTCTGTTTTTTATATTTCTGTAACTCAAAAAAGCCAGCAAGTAGTTAAAGAAAAAATAATTCAAATAGAGAAGCAAATAGCACTCGACTTACCCTTACTTGATTTATCAAATGAGCTGCTTAAACACTCAGGCAATAAAGACGCGGTTAATAGCTACATTAAAGCCTTAAATAGCTACATCGATTCGGATGATCTTAGGGTTGTTACTATTGCACCCAAAAGCGAGATGGTAACACCTATAAAGCCCAACCAAATAATACGTAGTTTGAGTACAAACAGCGGGTTTGTATTAGTTGTATTTAGCGTTAAGCACACTCACTTTACGTTAAGTCATGTTATTTATTATTTAATGTTTTTTGTTTTAAGTGTGTTGGTTAGCTTTTGGATAAAATTTGCGTTTATTAAGCAAAGTAATAAACAATTGATTAATACAGAGCATCAAACAATTACTGAGCCTACGCCGCTTGTACTTATTGTTGATCTTAACGATAAAACACTATCGAGTAGCTGTAATCCAGAACAAAAAATGTGTTTAGCTAATAAGCCATTATGCTTTTATTTAGCACTTGTAGAGTATTGTACAAATAATGATGCTGTAACGCTTAGTCATAATAAAAATGTACCAGAGGAGCTGCTAGAGCTTGCTAACAAGTATTTTTATAGGTTGATTGAGCTTGGTCACACGGTTAGAAAAAGACCTAACTTTAATAATAGTCTTGAAAAAACCTTGAGTGAAATACGTGCGGCATTAGATGAAGTGCTTAACGAATGTCCTGAAGAGAAAGAGTTATATTATCCCCCCAAAGCGTATGGAGAAGGTTCGCGTTCTCGACTGCATAGTTATGGGCTGGCAAATATTAGAAAAGGCAATATTGAAATAATAGGAAAGTAACACAGTCACTTTCCTATTATCTTGATTTATTTAGGGGTAAATTCAGCCGCTTTAAGAGGGCTGTTTTTTGATATAAAGTCTTGTAGCGCTTGGGCATCTGTTTCGTCTGTACTAACAAAGCCTTTTTTATTTGTAAGCGTAGGATAACCATCACCGCCTGATGCGTTATAGCTATTTAGACTCATACGGTACGTTTTATTTTTATTCAAAGGTTGACCATTAATAACCACATTAACTAGCTGGCCATTTTTACGTTCAAACGATAGCTTATGGTACTGTAAGTAAGCACCTGCATCCGGTGGGAAGCTCGTTACTGTATTTAAGTAATCCCATAAATCACTGCCTTGCCAATCCATATAAGTAATACGGTTTTTAAAAGGATGCACCTTTAAAATATCTTTATAGCTTATTTCACCCGCTTCTATTGAGCTGCGAATACCACCACCACTTATTAGTCCAAAGTCTGCATTTACTACATCCATTTGAGCTTGAATAATTACGCGCGCAAGATTAGTTTGTTGGTAGCGAACTTTGTTTCTGTCGCCTTCTAAGCGAGCATCAACTTCACCAATGGTACCTTCAATTTGTTTAGCACCTTTTGCTTGATATACCGCTAAATAAGATTCAAGTTTTGAGTCTGGTTTAATGTACTCGTTTGCTAGCACTTCTTTAGTTGAGCCATCAGCTTGTACTTTACCTACATACAAATTTACTGGCATAAGTTTGTAGTTTAGTAACGTTAATTTACCGTTTTCAAGTTTAAACTCAGCTTTACCAACATACTTACCCCATTCATGGGCTTGCATAATATAAGTACCGTTTTGTTGGTCTGGTTTACAGGCTAAGCCTGGTTTAAAGTTGTCGTCATTTACATTCGTTTCACTCATACATACAGGTTCTTGAGAGTGACCACCAATGATCATATCAAGCGTGTTTGCAGGCAATGAGCGAGCGAGTGTTACATCACCCGGTGCATTAATACCAAAGTTAGCATCAACATAATGGCCCATATGAGTCAGGGCGATTGTAATATCAGGATTGTATTTAGCTTTTATTTTTTTAGCTAAGCTTGCTGTAACGTCAACAGGGTCTTTAAACTCTAAGTGCCCAATATATTGAGGATTACCAATTTTAGCTGTGTCGGTTGTTGTTAAACCAATTACTGCAATGGTTAACCCATTTTTTTTGAATATTTTATAGCTATCAAACGCGTGTTCACCTGATTTTTTTTCAAATATATTGGCTGATAAAAAAGGAAAGTTTACCCATTTTTGTTGTTGCTTCAATACATCAATAGGGTTGTCGAATTCGTGATTACCCAATGCCATTGCATCGTAACCAATCAAAGACATACCTTTAAAGTCAGGCTCTGCTTTTTGTAAATCTGACTCAGGAATACCCGTATTAATATCGCCACCAGAGAGAAGTAATACCGCATGACCTTGTTTTTGAGCTTTACTGCGTAAAGAGTCAATCAGCGTTTTACGCGCTGCCATACCATATTCGCCTTTTTCGTTGTGCCAAAAGCGCCCATGGTTATCGTTAGTATGAAGTACAGTAAGATATTGAGTTGCAGGAGAGTTACTTACACTTGAGTCGGTTGTAGCCGATGTACACCCAAGTACGCTTAAAAAAACTGAAAATAAAATAATTATTCGCATAAAATACCTGTCTATTAAGGCCCACTTAATTTATTGAGCGGCTAGTTTAAACTAGTTTTATGCGAAAAAAACGTACTTATTTACATTTCATCTTAATTACGGCTTGTCGCAGCAATTTCTCTGCGCTTTAACTCTTTACTCGCATATTCAGATTTTTCATGGTTTGCTGCAATCATCCACGTTAAAAAGCTGGCAGGTAGCTTTGTGTAAGCTTCGCCTCTGTGTAAACCAAAGTCACAAATTGTGTGTTTATTGTCTGGCATGTGTATTACCTAGTTTTTAGATTTTGATAAATACTAACAAAAGTACTTTTTAACGAAAGACGATTTAGCTTTGGTAAAGTTATTTTTATAACTTAAAAGAATATATAAAATGTAATTTAAATGTTATCGAGGCGGTCTAATTTGTATCAATCACCTTTTTATTATCGATTTTTTAACTGAATAATATTAACTTACTTGTATTAACAATTATTTAAATAAATATAACAACAGGATGTAACATGAAAAAACTCTTACTTGGCTCAGTACTCGCCGCAGCTAGTTTTACAAGTACTGCCACTATTATAGAAATGAACACGAGCCAAGGTGTGATAGAAATTAACCTATTTGATCAACAAACACCTAAAACAGTCGCCAATTTTTTAAGTTATGTTCAAGACGATTCATATAATGAAACAGTGATTCACCGTTCAATAAGTAACTTTGTTATTCAAGGTGGTGGATTTACATACTCTGATTCATTAGATTCGATTACTACAAAGCCAGCCGTAGAAAATGAGCCTGTTTTTTCAAACGTTAAAGGCACCATTGCAATGGCTAAGTTATCAGGAAATGAAAATAGCGCTACAAGTCAGTGGTTTTTTAATATGGCTAATAACAGCGCAGGAAGTGCAGCGCTAGATACACAAAACGGCGGTTTTACTGTGTTTGGGCAAATAACAGCAGCGAGTCAGTCGACTTTAGATAAAATTGCAGCACTGGTTCATTGCAACGATATGCCGGTTGTTGATATTACCGCTGAGCAATGCTCAAGCAGTGATGTAAGCTTCAGCAGTGCTAATTTAGTAACTATTCAAAGTGTAACCGTGATGGATGATGATCCAAATTCTGCTGCTGGCCTTACTGTAACTGAAAATACGTTAATTGACTCAGGTGCACCAATAAACTCAGATAGTAGTTCTGGCGGTGGGCTAGGGTGGCTTTTAGGCGCTTTTTTACTTGTGCTTCCTCGCTTGAGACGTGCTAAATAATCTAATCAATAGTAATATGGCAGGCATAAATTGCCTTCCATATTACTACTTATACTAATTCCAATAAATAGCTGATCTATTTTACTTGCTAAAACAACCCATTTCTTTGTTGTAAATTTCGCATAGGGAACAACCATTTACATCAATTTGCGCCTAGAACTGAATTGTTTTTTCGGCGTAAAATTTAGACCACATACTTAATGGAATTGGTATTAGCATGAGCTGTTTAAAGCAGTACTCGCCAAACCATTGCCAGCCAAATTGTAAACACACAAATACACCCAAATAAAAACACTTTAAAACGTGCTCGTACGTTATTTTCACCTAAATGAATAACACTATGCACAATACGGGTTGCTACAAATAAACAGGCCAGTATAGCCACAAGTGTACTGGCGCTATTTAGTTGCAGTGCAAGTAAACATCCCGCGTAAAAAAGCACAGGTATTTCAAACTGATTCGAAAAGTTTCTATCTGCAACTCTAATAGTGTCGCCAGCCTTATCTAACTGCATTGTTTTAAAATCACTTAAATCTAGCTGTTTGTTTTTAGCTGCGGCAAAGCGCCTTTTACCCATAATGAGCATGACAACCAGTGAAAGCGTAACTTGTACAAACATGGCAAGTATGATGATTTTTTCCATTGTTTTTCCTTATTATTATTTAGGGTTTGTGTATATTTTTATATTGAGTGAATTTCAATCACGGAAGATTGGTAGACTCGCAACTAATATCCGATTATGAAGACATTTTTCACAATGTGTTACACAAAATAGCGTTATTTTGTAGAAAATTATTAATTGAAAATGTTAGTTTAGCTTAACTATATTGCTTTGAATTGGCGCACGCTATTTTGCGCAATACTTTTTAATGGAAAACAAAAATGAAAAAGATTATTGGTTTTAGTGCTATTGCACTTGCAGTTTTAAGTGGTTGTTCAAATACGGCTTCGGTTTCTGTGGCGCCTCAGGCCTCTTTATTATCAGATTCGTTGGTCGTAAGCCCTAACGATAACCGCGAATATAAAACACTTAAATTAGCAAACGACATTGAAGTTATTTTAGTGTCTGATCCGAGCGCCGAAAAATCAGCAGCGGCACTAAGCGTAGGTGTTGGTTTACTGCACGACCCGATGTCGCAACAAGGTATGGCGCATTATTTAGAGCACATGCTGTTTTTAGGCACAGATCGTTACCCAGACACAAAAGGGTATTCTGATTTTATGACCAAAAATGGTGGCGCGCACAATGCTTACACGTGGCTCGATATTACTAATTACATGTTTAAAATTAACAACGATGCGTTTGATGAAGGGCTAGATCGTTTTTCTGACTTTTTTAAAGCGCCTAAATTATACCCTGAGTACACAGATAAAGAAAAAAATGCAGTAAATGCAGAGTGGTCAATGCGCCGCGAAATGGACTTTTTTGGTCAATTTAAACTCGCGCGTAAAATGATGGGCGATCACCCCGCTAATCGTTTTTTAATTGGTAACCTAGAAACACTTGGTGATAAAGAAAACAGTTCTCTTCACAAAGAAACGGTTGATTTTTATAATAAATATTACTCTTCAAATATTATGAAAGTAGCGCTTATTTCTAATTTACCTATTTCTGAAATGGAGCAAAAAGCACAAAAATACTTTGCTGATATAAAAAATAAAAACATAGAAAAACCAACAGTAACTGCAAAACTTGATTTTGATAACGCTGGCGGAAAACGCGTGTTTTATGCACCAAATGAAGATGTAAAACAGCTACAACTTGATTTCACCATTGCTAATAATAATAGCGAATTTGCACTTAAACCAAACCGATTTGTAGCGTATTTACTAAGTAATGAAATGCCGGGCAGCCCAGCGCAACTGCTTCGCGACAAAGGGTGGGTGTCTCAGCTTTCAGCTTCAGCTGCACCAAATCAATATGGCAACTACGGTTCGTTAAATGTAAATGTAGAGCTTACAGATGAAGGCATGAAAAATCGTGACGAAATAGTTGCGACTATTATGCAGTACATCGATTTAATTAAAAAAGAAGGCGTTGATAGCAAGTACTTCAACGAAATTCGTACATCGCTAAATAACCAGTTTAAGTTTTTAGAAAAAGGTGATGAGTTTAATTATGTAAGCTCGCTTACGCAAAGCATGCAAGACTATCCGTTAAATCACGCTATTAATGCGCCATATTATTATGCAAAATTTGATGCAGATGCTGTAAATAACGTACTTAAGCAGTTAAATGCCGATACTCTTCGTATTTGGTATGTATCGCAGAAAGAAGAGACAGACTCACAACTACACTTTTACGACGGCAAGTACCGCATCAGTGATATTAGCGATGATGAAATCGCCAGCTGGAAAAAGCCAAGCGAGTTTAAGTTAGCATTACCAACTGTAAACAATTTATTACCTGAAAACTTTGCAATAAAAACCCAAGCTTTTAAAGAGCAAAAACACCCTGAGCTTGCTTACGATAAAAATGGTATAAAAGTATGGCGCCAAGCAAGTCAAAAATTTGCAGAGCAGCCAAAAGGGCTTGTTGAAGTTTATATAAATACCCAACCGGGTTTGAACGACATTAAAGCAGAAGTTTTATACTCTGTTTGGGCTGATTTATATAATATTCAACAAAGTCAGTTAAGTACCGAAGCAGCAATCGCAGGTATGAGCGTAAGCCTAGCACCGAGTAACGGTCTTGTTTTATCTATGAGTGGTTTTACAGATAAACAAGATGTATTACTTAAACAAGCTTTAACCGGATTAAAAGCCGATGAAACAGCACAAGCATTTAGCCAAGCAGTTGATCGCTTTAAACGTAATTTACTAAATCAACAAAAACAGTTTCCGTATGCACAAGCATTTGGCGAATATTCAAAACTAACGCGTACAGGTGGTTTTGATACAGATGCGCTTATTAAAGCTGCTGACTCACTGAGTGTTGCCGACTTAGCACAATTAAAAACAGCTACGTTTGCACAAAACGATTTACGCGTATTTAGTTACGGTAACTACAATCAGCAAGATATAGACGCAATTGCAAAAGAGCTAAGCGCAACATTACCAAGTAATCATAAACACAGTGAATTTGCGCGAAGCAAAGCATGGTTGCCACAACCGGGCGAAACGCTGGTACTGCAAAAAGATATTGATGTAGCCGATGTAGCTGTGGTTGATATGACCGTTCATCCAGTTGCGGGTTACAAGCAAAAAGCAGAAGCAGCTGTATTACAAAGCCACTTTAGAACAGTTGCGTTTGATAAAATGCGTACAGAGGAACAACTTGCATACGCAGTAGGCGCGTTAGCTCGCCCAATTGAAGATTACTCAGCTATTGGTTTGTTTATACAAACACCGGTTAAAGGGCCTAAAGAAATACAAGCTCGTTTTGATAAGTTTAAAAAAGAATACGCAGTTGAACTTGATAACATGAGCGAAGAGACGTTTGAGCAACTTAAAAATTCAACCCTTGTATCGCTTAAAGAACAGCCTAAAAACTTAAGTGACGAAATGAGCCCACTTATAAGCGATTGGTACCGTGAAAACTTTACCTTTGATTCTAAGCAAAAGCTGATTGATGAAGTTGAAAAAGTAACGCTTGCAGATATAAAAGACTACTACAAGCAAACAATGCTTAACCCTAATGCAGCACGTTTAAATGTGCAGTTACGCGGGACTAAGTTTATAGAAAGTGACTTTGCTGATTTACCTAATCAAACAAAAATCACAACGCTTGATGCCTATTACAATGGTATTAAATTACAAAAATAAGCTTTATTTATGTAGCTAAAAATAAACCCCAATGTATTGCTACATTGGGGTTTTTATTTATTAAGCTATTTAAGCCATTATTAAAAAGCCTATTACGGCAAGTGCCGCAGCAATCAGTGTATATGGCAATTGTGTAACGGCATGGCTCATTAAGTTACAACCAGAACCTTGCGCTGCAAGTACGGTTGAATCTGAGTAAAAACACGCTTGGCTACCAAAAGAAGAAGCCGATAATAGCGCCCCAATTACCAAGGGGATGTTTGCATCAACCGCATTTGCCAGTGGCATAACAATTGGAATTGATACAGCAAAAATACCCCAGCTAGACCCAGTTGCAAACGCTAAAATAGCCATCGAAATAAACACCACAGCCGGTAAGTATCCAGCGGTCATATAAGGGCTTAAGCTACCAATAACAAACTGAGGCAAACCAATTAAGTCGCATACATCTTTAAATATAAACGCCGCTATAACAGTACCAATAGCGGGGATCATACTTTTAAAGCCATCAAGCATGCGCTCAATCATTTCACTTACGCTCATTAACTTTTGTAGCGCATAAAACGGGAGAGTCACCGCCATTGTTGCTAGTAAGCCTTTGTATACGTCTATTTCAAAGTAAACAGTAAATGCGACCAGTAAAATAATCGGCACTAAAAAATTACGTAATTTACCTTTAGGATCGGCATCTACAAAGTTTTCTTCAGCTGCTTTTACAGCATATTCATCCGCTGTTTGAACATCATTGTATTGAACTGGATCGACTTGAGCTTGCTCAATTTGCGCCATTTGTTCTGCTTTTTTCATTGGACCAATCGCAGGAATTACACCCAACACAACAAGTAAAACAACAAGCACTGCAAACCAGGCGTAAAACATGTACGGAATAGCTTGAATATAAACAGCAATACCTTTGCCTTCTTCAGCAATACCGTTATCTACCAATAAGCCACTAAAAAATACCGCCCAGGTAGATAACGGGACAAGTACACAGATTGGTGCGGCAGTAGAGTCAACAACATAGGCAAGCATTTCGCGGCTAACTTTAAATTTATCGGTAATGCCTTTCATGGTTTCACCCACGGTAAGCGCATTTAAGTAGTCATCAATAAAAATAACCACACCCAAGCAAAAGGTCATAAACAAAGATGAGCGTTTACCTTTGGTGTATTTAAGGGCTAACTTACCAAAAGCCGACGCGCCACCTGTACGTACTAATAGCGCGATGAGTGCACCAAAACCACCACATACAAGTATTAGCCAGCCGATAGTTTCGTCTGTCATCACTTTTAGCGATGTACTTGCAAAGTTAGTAAGCACCTGAGCAGGATCGGCTATAACTAAACCAACTAACGCACCAATAAGTAAAGATAAAATAGGGCGGCGTAATACAACAGCCAATACAACCACCACTAACGGTGGTAGTAAACTCAACGCAGAAGGTTCAAGCATTTAAGTATTCACAAAATTAAAAGCATGCATAAAAATTAAAAAGTATTAATTTTAAGCTGCTTATACAAAAACAAAGAAGATGATAAGTTTGTTGTTAAATCATTTTCCAAGTCACTGCTTTTGTACGCGAGGGAGGAACACATAAACAGTTATGTTAAATTGCAGTTTAAGTGAAACGCGTTGGCTTTGGCGCCAGACGGTGCAAGGAGTGCAAGGAGTGCAAGGAGTGCAAACCGCTATTGTTGTGCCTGTAAAAACATCGGCGCAAAAATAATCTGCTTTTTAATTTCAGTCAATAAAAAAATACATAAATTGATAAAGTTTATTAGAGGCGGCTTTAATAGTGTGATTCATATGGCTCACTTTTTTGTGGCGCGGAGTGTTGAGCAAGGTGAAATTATTAAAGAAGGAGTTTTAAGCGAAAGGTACGGCGGTAATTGATGATAAAACCGCCGTAATTATATTTTCACGTAATGATTAAAGTCTTGCTTGTTCTATTTGTTTTGCAACATTTAGGTTTATATTTAGCCATGTATTTTCAAGCGTTGAAACCAGGCCGTCATAGCCGTCATCATCAATAGCTACTACGTTTGAAAAGTTATGAATACTTATTAGGCGTCGGCCTGTTTCAGGGTGTGTGTAATATAAACGCCAAAGCCCTGAAATATCAGCGTTACCTTGCATATCGCCATTAAAGTGGTGAATTTCGTATTCAAGTTCATAAAACGTTTGTTGATCGAGTTCAGTAATGACAGGCAAACCCTTTATCACCATCCAGTTAGGCATAGCATTAAAAAGTGTTTGCTGGGCTGTTGCAGTAAGCATTACATCAGGTGATTCACCCCACAGGTTGTAATTAGCAGCATGTATTTGGTTGCTATCTATTTTCATAGCAATGCCCAAATTATTTAAAGCGCCTCTAAGTACAACAGTTTGTATTCTTAGTTGCGCATCTGTATCTGCAACGTTTCGAGATGATGCACCAATAGGCTGCTCAAACTGATAATACTGTGTCGCAGTTTGTATTGATGAGCTACAACCTGCCAATAGTAATAATAAACTTGCAGTTAAAAATAACGATTTCATTATTGCTTCCTTGGTTTTGGATCTGCTGGTAATGATTTATCAAAAATTAGCATATTAGGTTGCTCGTTCAAACCGCGAGTAAGTGGCTGTAGGCCTTCACTTAAACGCTTAAATTCTTTTAACGTTTGCTGTATTTGATGATGAAGTTCAGAGCCTGCTTGGTAACTGGCCATAGTTTTATCAAATTGGCGCATGGTTACTTCAAACTGCTCCATACTTTTTGTCATCTTTTCAAAGTTACGGTTAAAGTCGCCTGGTAAGTTTTGTGTATCTTTTTGGCTTAGCAGCTCTCGCATTTCATTAGCAAGCGCTCGGTAATCGGTAAATGTGGCTTGCATTTGTTCTAAGCTATCTTCAACTTTTAAGTTATTTACTTTATTAAGTACGTCAGAGACTTGGTCTGCTAATACGGTTATGCCGCTAGAAATACTCGGAAAAACATCATACTGTACAAGTTTACCTAGTTGAGCTTGTGGTGCATCGGGGTATATATCAAAATCAACATACACAGCACCTGTTAATAAATTACCTGGCTTTAACGACGCACGCATACCACTTTCAATCCAGCCTTTTAAACTGCCTTGCCAATACTCTTTAGCCGAGGCGCTATCGTGATACAAGCGTCCGTATTCAACTTTTATTAATACTGGCACAGCGGTGCTGTTATTTCTAAAGTGTGCAGGTTTACCGTCAAGAATTACATTGGCTGGGGCTTCTACCACTGTACCTACGCGCATGCCTCTATACTCTACTGGAGCACCTGTGCGTAACCCTCTAATTGATTGTTCAAACTCAATTAGGTAGTAATCAAAATCGTAAAAACGCTCCTCAAGTGCTTCTTTGTAACTTTGACTTAGTGAAAAGCTATACCCATCATCAGCTATATCGCCTGGGGCTTGTTGCTCAGGTAAGCCAACCGAAATACCGCCTTTTAAAAGCTTGCTTAAAGAACCTGTATTAATATTTATTCCATCGGCAGACAGGTCAATTTCTATTCCTGCGTTTACCCAAAAAATAGAGTTATTGGTGATGAGGTTTTGATATGGTTCTTTAATAAATACGCCGTACTTCATTGCTTGGTTTTCCCAATCAAAAGTGGCGGTTTCTATTTGACCTATTTTGTAGTTTTTGAAAAATATACCGGTACTTACATCAAGTACTTCAGCGCTGTAGCTCATTAATTTAAAACGGCCGCCTTTTACATCTTTACCAATAAGGGCGGGTTCATCTTGTAATTGAAAACGCTCTTTTAATTCTTTACTTTCACCTGGCGAAAACTCTAAATATACACCAGACAATAGCGTGCTCATTCCGCTAATACCTGTTTCATCTATGCGTGGTTTTACGACCCAAATTTTAGCATCATCAGTTAACAAATTATTGTAGTTTTTGTCTATTTGCGCTCGGGCAATAACGCTGTCTTGGGTATCTGATAGTCGAACATGATCAATTTGGCCTATTTTTACGCTACGTACTTTTATTTCAGTTTTACCTGCAATAATGCCTTCGGCTTGTGGCATTTCGATAAAAATCGTAGGGCCTTTATTAGCTTGGTATTGGTATAACATCCACATGCCCACTAACAGCGCAATTGCCGGAATGATCCAGATAGCGGAAATTTTCGGTTCTTTTGTTATTTCGGCAGTTTCGGTCATGCTTTGTTCTCTGATTATTTATTTTTGGGTGAATCCCACAATAAACGTGGGTCAAAGGCATGGGCAGCCATCATTTGGCATATTACCATAATTGTAAAAAATACAATGCCTAATCCTGGCGTTACTGACATTAAATTACCCAATTGAACTAAGGCAACTAAAATTGCCACCACAAATACATCTATCATAGACCATTTGCCGATAAACTCAGTCAGTTGATAAATTCGCGTATAACTTTTTGTATGCCTGTTGGCAGGCCTTGTTACCATTATGCATAAAAAACTGAGTACAAAAGCCTTAGCAAGTGGCACCACTACGCTGGCTAAAAAGATAATAGCAGCAATAGGGTAGGAGCCACTTTTCCAAAGTGTAATTACGCCACCAATTAAAGTCGAAGGTGATTCATCCCCAAGGCTAGTGGTGTGCATAATAGGTAAAACATTAGCTGGAATATAACAAACAACAGAAGTAATTAGCCAAGCTGCTGCTTTTTGTACGCTATAAGGGTTTCTGACGTGTGTTTTAGTATGACAACGCTGACAAATATTACCCGTACAAAGTTGATGGCACACATGGCAAGCTTTAATGTTTTCATCTATTGCACGTTTAGCATGCTCTGCGCCTTCGAGTATTTTTACAGGCTTTATTTGAGCCCACAAGCGTGGGCGGTTTAAGTGAACAAGCGCTGCTATGTATAAAATAACAAATCCTACATAAGCCCAAAAGCTAGTACCAAAACTAATATCAGCCAGCGACATGATTTTAACCATACTAACCAGTACACCGATTAAAAATATTTCCGACATAATCCAAGGCTCTAATGCAAGGGTGAACTTTAGTAGCCGCCTTGCGATACCCTCTGGTAATGTTTTTAACAGCCCAAGATGTAAAGGAATTAAAATAAGGAGTAAACCCATAGGTAGAGCAATAATGCTCAAATCAATAAATAGGCCAAGCAGTTCACTGTCGTAATTAAATAAAATACGGGCAGCATCGGGCAGAGTAATTGTTTGAGTAATACCACTACTGCTAAAAGAAATAAAAGGATAAAACATACTACTAAGTAGCATGAGTAGGGCACTAAAACTAAGTGCGACAATTCGGCTGTCGTGATTAACATCAGCTTCGCAAAGTTTGTGGTGGCAGTGCGGGCATATCGCCATTTGTTTTGCGATTATGCGAGGTATATCTATGATCAGATCGCAGCAGGGGCATACAGTTTGCAATTTAATACCAAGCATGAAGAATATTTCTCCAATTTTGCAATATTTAATGCATTAATACAACGCGAACAGCTAATAAGCATTTAATGGCCAAACAATTTAATATTGTTTGGCCATAATTTTAGTCAAATAAAGCGACTGTTTGGCGTGTAAGGGCTATTAACTCACCCGATTGTGACCATATACAGCCATCTTCTAAACCGTAACCATCTTTTGAATGATGTGTAATTGCTTCAAAGCCTAGCCATTCGCCGGGAGTTAAGTTCGGCTCTTGTACAAACTCTAAATACCACGACATACTACTTGCCGGCGCAGGTTGTTTGAACATTTGTAAGAGGGTTGGCGGCCATGCATCGGTAAGTGCAATAACATGTGCCTCTGTTATTTGCTCTGGCGTATGCTTAAAGCGCATCCAACCACCTAGGTGAGACGTTTCTGCACTACTAAATGGCATACCACCTTGTTGGGGGCATAAATCAACATGCTGAAAAAACTCAGGCATCTGACCTTTTATAAAAGGTAATGTATGACGCGCATCTACCGGCTTTAAGCCCAATGACTTTGAAACAGGCACATTAATGCCCGAGTCTCTGCTTTTTGCAAAACACGCTTGTACTATTACACATACTTGTTCATTTTGAATCGCTTTGGCTAATACCTGTGTACTACTTTTACCTTGGCGTAGTATTTCAACCGACAATGAAAAAGGAGTATCGGCAAGTAATGGCCCTACAAAATTAGTACTGAGAGAGAGTAAGCGACGATCATCCGTTACCTTACCTCTAATTGCTTGATAAAGTAATGCAGCAGAAAGGCCACCAAACGCTGTTCTGCCTTGGCACCAATTTTCTGGAAATTGCATGGTGCTAGTTGATTGTTCGATATTATCTGAATTTCCAAGATTTGCGGCTTGTTGAAGTAATTGCTCAAAATGCATGTGGATGTCCTTTTAAAGTGCGATTTAATAAATTTATAACACAACCCAACTAGTCAGACCAGTAATTAAAAACCTCCCTAGCGATGTAAAAATCACCATTCCTTACAATTATTAGGGTTATTTTGTAAATAAATCACAAAAAATGAAATTTTTTTCATTTTTACAGTTGAATTAAGTTTGCAGCATCCCTATTAACTAAGTCATCGAACGTATTAACGAATATTGAAGTTGGAGAAGTTTCATGGGTAAAATTATCGGAATCGATTTAGGTACTACAAACTCTTGTGTTGCAGTACTTGATGGTGGCAAAGCACGTGTTATTGAAAACGCTGAAGGCGATCGCACAACCCCGTCTATTATTGCTTATACGCAAGACGGTGAAACATTAGTTGGTCAATCAGCTAAACGTCAAGCGGTTACTAACCCGACAAACACATTATTTGCAATCAAGCGTTTAATTGGTCGTCGTTTTGAAGACGAAGAAGTACAACGCGATATCGGCATCATGCCGTTTAAAATTGTTAAAGCTGACAACGGCGATGCATGGGTAGAAGCGGGCGGCGAAAAACGCGCTGCACCACAAATTTCTGCTGAAGTACTGAAAAAAATGAAAAAAACTGCTGAAGACTTCTTAGGTGAAGAAGTAACTGAAGCCGTAATCACAGTACCTGCATATTTTAACGATTCACAACGTCAAGCAACTAAAGATGCGGGTCGTATTGCGGGCCTTGAAGTTAAACGTATTATTAATGAGCCAACTGCTGCGGCACTTGCTTACGGTATGGATAAAAACCGTGGCGAAAACGTAGTTGCAGTATATGACTTAGGTGGCGGTACTTTCGATTTATCAATCATTGAAATTGATGAAGTAGAAGGCGAGCACACTTTTGAAGTACTTGCTACAAACGGCGACACTCACTTAGGTGGTGAAGATTTCGATAACCGCGTAATCAACTACCTAGTAGCTGAATTCAAAAAAGATCAAGGCTTAGACTTAAAAACTGATCCTCTTGCAATGCAACGTGTTAAAGAAGCTGCTGAAAAAGCAAAAATTGAACTTTCATCTGCACAGTCTACTGAAGTAAATCTTCCGTATGTAACTGCTGATGCATCTGGCCCTAAGCACATGAACGTGAAACTAACACGCGCTAAGCTTGAGTCACTAGTTGAAGATTTAGTAATGAAGTCTCTAGAGCCGCTTAAACGTGCACTTGCTGATGCTGATTTATCAGTAAGCGACATCAACGACATTATTCTTGTTGGTGGCCAAACACGTATGCCTTTAGTACAAAAAACGGTTGCAGAGTTCTTTGGTAAAGAACCTCGTAAAGATGTTAACCCTGATGAAGCAGTTGCAGTAGGCGCAGCGATTCAAGGTGGTGTACTTGCTGGTGACGTTAAAGATGTACTATTACTTGATGTTTCTCCATTATCTCTAGGTATCGAGACAATGGGTTCAGTAATGACTGCATTGATTGAGAAAAATACGACGATTCCTACTAAGAAATCGCAAACATTCTCAACAGCTGAAGACAATCAATCTGCTGTAACAATTCACGTGTTACAAGGTGAGCGTAAACGTTCAAGCGATAATAAATCTTTAGGTCAATTTAACCTAGAAGGTATTCGCCCAGCACAACGTGGTACACCGCAAATTGAAGTAACATTTGATGTTGATGCTGATGGTATCTTACATGTATCTGCTAAAGATAAAGATACAGGTAAAGAGCAAAAAATTACGATTCAAGCATCTTCTGGCTTAAGCGATGAAGAAGTTGAAAAAATGGTTCGTGATGCAGAAGCACATGCTGAGGACGATAAAAAGTTTGAAGAACTTGTAGCTGCTCGTAACCAAGCTGATGCTTTAGTTCACGGTACTCGTAAGCAAATTGAAGAAGCTGGTGATGCATTACCAAGCGAAGATAAAGAAGCGATTGAAGCTGCTGTTGTAGATTTAGAAGCTGCAATTAAGAGCGACAATAAAGAAGAGATTGAAGCTAAAACTCAAGCGCTTGCTGAAAAGTCTCAAAAACTGATGGAAATTGCCCAAGCGAAAGCACAGCAAGGTTCAGCAGATGCAGGCGAGCAACAGCAATCAGCTAAGCAAGACGACGACGTTGTTGATGCAGAGTTCGAAGAAGTGAAAGACGACAAGTAATTGTTGCTACCGCTTCTCGCTAACCAAAAACACTTAACTACGTTAGTTGTTTAGGTTAGGATGAACAATTGAGGCGCGCGAGCAATAGCTTGTCGCGCCTTTTGCATGTGTTTAAGGTTCAAAAATTCAATGATAAATCGATGCGATTTATCGGTTTATCCTGCAGCTTATGCTGTAAACAGAAAAGAGTAGTGTGATAGATATGTCAAAACGCGATTATTACGAAGTCCTCGGCGTAAGCAAAGATGCGAGTGAGCGAGACATAAAAAAAGCGTATAAACGCTTAGCGATGAAATATCATCCAGATCGTACCGCAGGCGATAAAGATCTCGAAACAAAGTTTAAAGAAGTTAAAGAAGCGTACGAAATTTTAACTGATAGCCAAAAACGTCAAATGTATGATCAACATGGTCACGCAGCATTTGAACAAGGTGGCGGCGGTGGCCACGGTGGTTTTGGTGGCGGGCATGGCGACTTTGGTGATGTATTTGGCGACGTGTTTGGTGATATTTTTGGTGGTGGCGGTGGCCGACGTCAATCTCGTCAGCAACGTGGATCTGATTTACGTTACAACATGGACCTAAGCTTAGAAGAAGCGGTTCGTGGTAAAGAAGTTGAAATTAAAGTACCTACATGGGTTGGCTGTGAGCCGTGTGATGGCAGCGGTGCTAAAGCGGGTTCTAAACCTAAAACATGTACAACATGTCATGGTGCTGGCCAAGTTCAAATGCGCCAAGGCTTCTTTGCTGTACAGCAAACGTGTCCAACGTGTCAGGGACAAGGGCAAATTATTTCAGACCCTTGTAACAAATGTCATGGCCAGGGCCGCGTAGAAAAAACTAAAACGCTTTCAGTTAAAATTCCAGCTGGCGTTGACACAGGCGATCGTATCCGCTTAACGGGTGAAGGCGAAGCCGGAATGCATGGCGCGCCATCAGGCGACTTGTACGTGCAAGTATCGGTTCGTGAACATGAAATATTTGTACGTGAAGCGAATAATTTATACTGTGAAGTACCAATTAGCTTTACGACAGCAGGCCTTGGTGGCGAAATTCAGGTGCCAACACTTGATGGTCGTGCAAAACTTAAAATACCGTCTGAAACGCAAACAGGCAAAATGTTCCGTATGCGTGGCAAAGGTGTTAAGTCTGTACGCAGCGGCGCTCAGGGCGATCTAATTTGTAAGGTAGTAATCGAAACGCCAGTTAATTTAAACGAGCGTCAACGTGAACTATTGACAGAGTTAGATGAAAGTATGGGCACAGACAGCTCAAAAAACCGACCTAAAGAGCAAGGCTTTTTTGACGGTGTTAAAAAGTTTTTTGACGATTTAACTAAATAAATTTAAATTATTATAAACAAAAAACGACGCTTTTAGCGTCGTTTTTTTTGCTTAAAATTGTGCTACTTTAATATTAATTCAGCAATATGATAAATGATTATGACACCAGCAATCGAACTATTAAAAAAACAAAAAATTTCCTTTGAAGTGCTCAGCTATGAACACGATACAAGTAATAGCCATTATGGGCTTGAAGCTGTTGAAAAGTTAAATTTAGACAGTGCACAAGTATTTAAAACCTTAGTACTTGAAACGCATGAAAGGCAGCTAATTGTTGCTGTTACTCCTGTGTCGCAACAAGTTAATTTAAAACAGCTAGCAAAACTATGTGGTACTAAAAAAGTAGCGATGGCTGCTCCACAAAAAGTCCAAACTAGCACGGGTTATATTTTAGGTGGAGTAAGCCCTCTTGGGCAAAAAAAACGCCTAGCTACGTTTATTCATAGTAGTGCTTCACTGTTTAGCACTATTTATGTGAGCGCCGGAAAACGAGGCTTAGAAATCGCACTCTCACCAACTGATTTGGCTTTTTTAACGAACGCTAAATTTGGTAATTTATAGACTTTATTTTGTATAATTACCTTCTATACGGGTAATTAATTCAAGTTAAGCCATTTGCTCAATCCCCTATTTATAGCTACATTTAGAGTATCTTTATATCGTTAATATTTAATACCAAACGGTATTACACTTTTATATACGGCTGTTTGTATGAACCTTTTAGATGTTGATTATTTTGCAATACTTGTAGCTGCACTTTCATCTTTTATGCTTGGCGGTATATGGTATTCAAAAGCTTTATTTAAAAATGCATGGCTAGAAAGTATTGGCTTAACCGACCAAGATTTGCAGTCAGCTAATCCTAAGTTGATATTTGGCGGCAGCTTTTTTTTAGTGTTTATAGCGGCTTTAATGCTGTCTCTTTTTTTAGGTAAAGATGCAAGTTTAGGTGAAAGTATAGGAACGGGCTTTATTATCGGTTTTTTTTGGATTGGTAGTTCATTAGGGCTAAGCTATATATTTGAGCAACGCCCTTTAAAGCTTTTTTTAATTAACGGGGGCTATCATATTTTACAGTTTTCGTTAATGGGGCTTATTTTAGGGCTATGGCCGTAAAATTTGAATAACCATTAACGCCTAATTTGATTGTTATCTACGAGTAGAGTAGTTTTATATAATCTTCATTTACATGATTTGGTAAAGGTATTAATGAAAATATTAGTTGTTGATGATATGCCGCTTATGCGTCATGTATTAATTAATATGCTAAGAAGACTAGAGTATAGCGATATTGTTGAAGCAACTAATGGAATGCAAGCTTTGGCTTTTTTACGCAATCAGCATTTTGATTTGGTTATTACAGACCTTCATATGCCAAAAATGGATGGCGTTAATCTACTCGCAAATATTCGAAAGGATAAAGCTCTCGCTGATATTCCAGTATTAATGGTTACTTGTGAAGACGGTACAGATAAAGTTAAACAAATCATTGCGGCTAAGGTTTCTGGCTTTATAGTAAAACCTTTTAATATGAATATATTGTCGTCACAGCTAAAACGCTTATTTTTAAATGATTAGGATGAGTCTATTTTATAAGGGTTACATTTGATCGGCCTTTATAAATTAAGTATGCCGTACCTAAACTCTAAGTTAGATGTGGTAACCTTTACCTATCTAAACTGATATAATTGCTAATAACTGTTTATATAATACCGCAGGACGTAATGGCAAAACCCAATAAAAAAGGCCCTACTAAAACGGTCGATATTTTTTGCTCAGCCTGTAAAGCTTCGTTATTTAAATACCGAAAAGGGGGAAAGGGGGCATTAGTTAAGTGTTTTAAAGAGCGTATTAGTCAAGACTTTACAAGTGAGCCATGTATTTGTCCTAACTGTAGTCGCCCATTTGCTCGAGAAGCTATTATTCGTGGTGCACCAGCCTATAAAATTATCGGCGGAAAAGTAACGTTTAAATAAAGTTTTGAAGTAAAGGCTTCTTCATACGGACATATGGCCTTGTCAGAATTTACCATATTGATAGAATCGTCCGGTTTGCTGTTTCAATGAATGAAAAAACACCCTCCCCATGGATCGGGCCAGTTTATTGGGTTATTTAAAAATGGATAAAGGATAGTTTAGTGATAGCACTCTTATTTGACATCATAGGCATGACAGGTACTTTTTTAGTAGTTGGTTCATTTTTTTTACTGCAGCTAGGTAAAACATCTCCAGCTAGCCTAACGTATAATATGATGAATTTAACAGGGGCGATTTTATTGTTAATTAGCCTTTGCTATAACTTTAATTTAGCAAGCTTTGTGATTGAAATATTTTGGATAGCCGCATCATTAATCGGTTTATACAAATACTTAAAAAACAGATCAGCTTTAGCTACAAATTAATAAAGTATTAATTTTGTTCTACATTTTAGGCACTGCAAACATAACTGTTTGCGGTGTTTTTTCTTTTTAGGATTAAATTTAGTTAGTAAGTATAATTAAATGCTTTTGTTAACAAAAAGTTTATATCTCTGTATCCTATAAGTCGTTACACTAGCGGCCTTTAATTTTTAGGCTATTTCTCGGGCAGGCCATGTTTTCGTTTTCTAAAAGAATAATTACAGTATGTTTATTATTAGTATTAATTTTAGTTGTTACATTTTGGGTAGGCCGCGCTCACGATATTGAAAAAGCAACAACTCAAGCGCAGCGTCAGGTTACTCAATTAAATAATTACATTGATACTGAACTCGCTCGTTTTTCGGCTATTCCCCAGCTACTTACTTATAATCAGTTAATGATTGAATTTGCAAACGGCGACCAAGCCCATTACAACGCCATAAATAACTACTTAGCGGATATACAACAAGCCAGTGGTGCATCAGATATATTTGTACTTAATGCCCAGGGCGCAGTAACAGCAAGTAGTAATTGGCAAGCCGATTACACCTTTTTAGGTAGTAACTTTGCATTTAGACCTTATTTTAAACGTGCTTTTGCAGGCGAAAAAGTGGCCTATTTTGCCTTAGGTATGCGCTCAAAAGAGCGAGGGATTTATTTTTCACAAGCGGTTTATCATGATAACAAAGCGGTAGGTGTTGTGGTATTAAAGGTTAATGTAAGTAAATTTGAAAATGATAGAGAGCTTTTAAATACATCAATGGCGAGTCATTTTTACTTGCAGCTTGCTGATGACGTTATTGCTATGTCTGATGTGCCAGCTTGGCGTTTAAATAGTTTTAGTAAGTTTAATATCACGCAACGTCGTGATATTAAATTACGCAGAGCGTATTTAGATCATCAACCTGCATATGTTGAGCAATTTCAATATATTAGTGAAGGTATAACGCATTATAAAATAAATAAAAATTTATATGTAAGCGCAGCTAAACCACTGCGTTACTTTAGCGCAAATATGTATGTGCTTGTTGATGTAACCTCTGTAAATTCGGCGCAATTACCTCGATTATTTTGGGTTAGTGTTATTTACGGTTTAATAACTACTATAGGCTATAGCTTACTGGCTCGTTTTGCTGGCTATAAAAAACTTTTATATTCAAGACACAGTCTAGAAACAAAAGTAATTGAGCGAACACAAGAGCTTGAAAAAGCACAAGTTGCGCTAGTGCAATCTGCTAAGCTGGCCACAATAGGGCAGTTAAGTGCGGGCATTAATCATGAAATAAATCAGCCATTAAGTGCAATTAACACCTACCTTGCAAGTGCTAAAAGGTTATTAGCTAAGCAAAACTATAGCGCTCTAGCTGAGAGCCTTAATGTTGTTGAAGGGCTTGTAGAGCGAGTGCACAAAATAGTCGGACAGTTAAAGCATTTTAGCAAACCCTCACAAACTCAGTTACGGCCTCACCCACTGGCGGGTTTAATTAATAATGCTTTAATGATAGCCAGCTCGCAATTAAAGCAAGATAACGTGCAGGTTGAGCCACCTCAAATAGATGGCGCGTTGATTGTATGGGTAGATTCGCTTAAATTTGAGCAAGTGCTAGTTAATCTGATTACTAATGCAAGTCAGGCAATGAATGGCTCAATAGTTCGTAAATTGAGCTTTAAGGTTGAATGCTTTGATAACCGTGTAAAACTCTCAATTTTAGATACCGGTTCGGGTATCGAACAGCATGCATTTGGTAATTTATTTGAACCATTTTACAGTACTAAAGCAAGTAATGGTTTAGGGCTTGGGCTATCTATATCAAAGCAAATTATTGATTCGTTTAGTGGATCTTTAAGTGCACATAATAGATTAGAAGGAGGTGCTGAGTTTATAATAAGCTTATCGAGTACGCAGGATAAAGCAGATGAGTGAACAATCAACATGTAAGCACATCATTATTATTGATGATGAAGCTATGATCAGAGATTCTTTAAAGCAATTACTGACCCTTGAGGGCTATACAGTTGAGTGTTTTAGCGATGCAAGCGCCGCCTTAACCAAGCTCAACCGCCGTTTTATGGGCGTGGTGCTTAGCGATATAAATATGCCCACAATGGATGGGATAACACTGCTTGAGCAAGTAACTGCCTTTGACAGTGAGCTTCCGGTTATATTTTTAACAGGTTATGCCGATGTAACAATTGCTGTAAAAGCGATGCAACTAGGGGCCTATGATTTATTTGAAAAGCCACTTAATGAAACACTACTCGACTGCATAGCTAGGGCCTGCGATAAACGCAGCCTTGTGATTCAAAACCGCGCATTAAAATTAGCTGTACAAAAAACCTCAGCACCCGGCGTTCGCATATTGGGTGATACGCCTAAAATGCAAGACATGATGCATTTGCTAAATACCGTGATTGATACGCCTGCTGATGTGATGATTGAAGGCGAAACAGGCACGGGTAAAGAGCTTGTAGCACGTTATTTACACGACCAAAGCATTCGTTCTAGTTCTAACTTTGTTGCGATTAATTGCGGCGCAGTGCCTGAGCAATTAATAGAAAGTGAGTTATTTGGTGCAGCAAGTGGTGCCTACACGGGAGCAACTCATGCTCGCAAAGGTAAGTTTGAATTTGCGCAAGGCGGCACCGTATTTTTAGATGAAATTGAAAGTACGCCTATGTCGCTACAAGTTAAATTACTGCGTGTATTAGAGGAGCGCAAAGTAACCCCTATTGGTGATAATAAAGCAATTAATTTAGATATACGAATTGTGGCAGCGACCAAAGTAGACCTCCTTTCGTTAGTGGAAAAAGGCGAATTTAGAGCTGATTTATACTACAGGCTCAGCTTAGTAAAAGTGGACATACCGCCACTGCGCGCCCGAAAAGCCGACATATTACTTTTGTTTAAGCATTTTAGCTCTATTGCAGCAACGCGTTACCATAAACCACCAGCCCCCCTTAATAGCGAATTACAGCAGCGCTTAATTGCATACGATTGGCCAGGTAATGTAAGGGAGCTCAGAAACCAAGCTGAGCGCGCCGTTTTACTCGGTGTTGAGCTTGCTTTTGTCTTTACAAAAACGCAGTCTCAAGGTGAACTATCTCCCGATTTAAGTCTATCTGAAAAAGTCTCGTTTTATGAACAATCCCTAATAGAAGAGGCGTTAGAGCGACACCATGGCAGCATTAAAAATACAATGGAAACACTGCAAATTGCCCGTAAAACCCTCTACGATAAAATGAGTAAATACCATTTAAACCGTGATATGTTCACTGACTAATATGTGCGGTATTTGTGACAATCTAATTATTTTAATGTGTGGAAAACCGCACATTATCTCCTTTTATTATTGATTAATAAAGCCAACCATCTGAAATTTAATAACTTTATATCATTGGCAGTAAAGTTGCTCTATTAGAACTGACAACAAGTAGATTCTAATAATCAGGACACACAATGATAAAGTTTACACATCCCTGTATTTTACTCACCTCAATTAGTGGCCTCGCTATTTGCTCGTACTCTGCTCAAGCGGCTGAATATGCTGTATATGGTAAAGCTGAGGTACAAATTGCTAATACCGATACAGGTATAATGCGCTACGCAGATGAAGGCACACAAATAGAAGCGCCATTCTCGCGTATTGGTATTAAAGGCGACCACAAACTTAACGAATATCTAAGCGTTGTTTTTAAATATGAAGTACAAGTAAAAGGCTTTGAAGAAGACGATACCGACGAACCTTTCACTGCACGTAATACTTACTTAGGTTTAAAAGGCGCGTTTGGTGAAGTTGTAGTAGGAAGAAACGATACACGTTTTAAATACTCAGAAGGAAAAGTTGATAACTTTAACGAAACCCAAGGCGATATAGCTCAAGTTATTGCTGGGCAAGACAGACTCGGTGATACGTTAACTTACACCTCTAAATACTGGCATAACGCACAGTTTTCATTTACCTACGCCCCAAAAGATGACAATAAAGATAACGAAGCGGGTTTTGCTGCTACGCTTATCTATGGTGATCGTAATTTAAGCAATACAGCATATTATGTATCTTTGAGTCATGTAGAATCGCTTAACAACATCTCCGCAAGTCGTATTGCGGGCGCTTATAAGTTTGAACAATTACAATTAGGCGCTCTGTACCAGCATTCAGAATCGGAAGATGGCATTAAATCAGGCAATGGCTATGTTGTAAGTTTAAGCTATACACTTGATAAGTGGGTACCAAAAATTCAGTTTGCAAAAGATGATTCAGCACTTCGTCAAGCTTCAGATGCCACACAATGGACTACTGGGCTTGACTACGTGTTTGATAAGCAAACAACTGCTTACCTTTTATACACCGATCTTAATTTAGAAGAACAAGACGACAGCAGTGTTGCGCTTGGTCTTAAATACAAATTTTAGAGGCCTGCCATGACAGATAATATACTCACACAAGAACCCGATAAGAAAAGAAATTTTCAATGGCTTTTTTTAATACTAGGCCCTTTAATAATGCTATTAACATGTTTACTCGATCCACCAACGGGTATGTCTGTAGCCGCATTTAAAACCGCAGGTTTAGCATTTTGGATGGCATCGTGGTGGGTGAGCGAAGTAGTACCAATTCCTGCAACTGCTTTGTTACCACTGGTAATATCACCACTTGCTGATATTGCAGCAATAAAAAGTGTAGCTGAACCGTACGCACATCCGTTAATATTTTTATTTTTAGGCGGCTTTTTAATTTCCATTGCTATGGAGCGTTGGGGTTTGCACAAACGAATTGCACTTAGCACTATGTCGTACGCGGGCAGTAAGCCAAGCTTACAAATTTTAGCGATGATGCTCGTTACCGCATTTTTATCAATGTGGATGTCCAATACTGCAACGGCAGTAATGATGTTACCTATCGCGCTTTCGATCACTAGTTTAGTTAAGCAATCAGATCCTGAAAACGAAGGCTTTGGCAAAGCATTGCTGTTGTCGATTGCTTATGGCGCCAGTATTGGTGGCATAGCAACACTTATTGGAACACCGCCTAATGCGTTAATGGCTGCTTATTTATCAGATAGTTATCAAATAGAAATAGGCTTTGCACAATGGATGATTGTAGGTGTGCCACTTTCTTTTAGTATGTTATTCATCAGTTGGATTTGGCTTACTAAGTTTGCTTATAAAGTAGATTCAGGCGTTAATAAAGATAAAAAAACAGACACAAAAGCCGTATTCTCAGAGCAGTTAAAAGGGCTTGGTGTAATGCAACGTGCTGAAAAAGGCGTGTTGTTTGTATTTGCGCTGGCTGCACTTTGCTGGATTTTTAGACCTTTACTTAGTGATATGACAGGTCTTAAAATTTCGGATACGGGAATTGCAATTGCAGCGGCATTACTGTTGTTTGTAATGCCAGCGAATAAAGATAAAGATGAGCGTATTCTTGATTGGCATCACGCGTCAGAAGTACCGTGGGGCGTATTATTATTGTTTGGAGGCGGATTAACACTCGCGTCTCAAATAAAGTCATCAGGTCTTGCTGATTTTATTGCCCAAATGATTGAGGGTGTAAGTACTATCCCGCTTGTGATGAGTATATTAGTGGTTGTTGCATTAATTACCTTTTTAACTGAGATCACCAGTAACACAGCCACAGCAGCTGGCTTTTTACCATTACTAGGGCCTGTTGCAGAGTCAATTACGGGTTCACCTTTAGTGTGGGTAATACCTGCTGCTATAGCGTGTAGTTGTGCGTTTATGATGCCGGTAGCCACGCCTCCAAACGCCATTGTGTTTGGCTCTGGGCAAATACAAATGCGCGATATGATCCGAGCAGGATTTGTACTCAATATTGTCGCTATTGTTTTAATAACGCTGGTAACAATGACGATCGCAGCTCAGGTATTTGGCTTTTAAAGCCGTACTAAATTAGTTCCAACCAACCTATACCAGAGTAGTTTTGTTTATATTTATAATTTTAAACAAAGCTACTCTTTATGCTTATTTATATTGCTCAAGAAGCTCTTTTTTAGATAATTAGTGTTATTGCTCAAAAAACAGAACAAGGTTATAGTCTGCGGTAACTTTAAAAATTGAGTAATCTATTTTGAGCACCGACACACCACACGCAATGCCTTTAATTCCCCAATTTGATGAATTGCAAAAAAGCTTTCTCGAAACGCCTTACTTGCCAGTTGATAAACGTCTCGTTTTATTAAAAAAACTACGCACTCGTATTGCTGAATTTGAGCAAGAGCTAGTGGATGCTGCTTCAAAAGATTTTGGTTATAGAACCGCTTTCGATACATTAGTTGGTGACATATTACCTACAGTGCAAACACTCGCGCACATTATTAAAAAGCTACCAAAGTGGGCAAAGCCAAGTAATCGCTCTGTGGGTTTAAGCTTATGGCCTTCAAAAGTCAGTGTTAATTACCAGCCTAAGGGTGTAGTCGGTATTATTGCACCGTGGAATTACCCAATTCAGCTAGCGTTAGTACCTGTACTTACCGCGATAGCAGCAGGTAATAGAGTTATGCTTAAATTAAGCGAATTTACACCGCATACAAACGCCGTTATCGAAAAAATATTTAAAGACGACATGCAAACGCATTGCAAAATAATACAAGGCGGTAGCGACGTAGCCGCGCAGTTTTCATCGCTCCCATTTGCTCATTTATTATTTACGGGCTCAACGGCCGTAGGTAAATTAGTAATGGCTTCGGCTAGTCGTAATTTAACACCCGTAACGCTTGAGCTCGGTGGTAAATCGCCAGTTATTATTACCCAAAATGCCGATATTAAAAAAGCGGCGCAAGCTTTACTGTTTGGCAAGATGGCCAACGCAGGGCAAATATGTGTAGCACCCGATTACGTATTTGTACCCAAAGCGCTTGAGCATCAACTTATTCAGCAATTATGTGAGCTATATAAAAAGCATTTTAAAGAAGGTGTTGAAGGTAAAAACTTAACCTCTATTATTAGTGATGCGCACTATAAACGTTTAGCAAGTTACTTAGAGCAAGCACAAGAGCTTGGCGCAAACATCATCAAGCCACTTGAACAAAACCAACAAGATGCAGAAAAGCATCGTATGGGGCTTCATATTGTTACTCAAGTTACTGACGACATGCAGCTTATGCAAGACGAGTTGTTTGGTCCAATATTACCAATAATGAGTTATGAAAAGCTCGACACTGTAATTGATTACATTAAAGCACATCATCACCCGTTAGCGCTTTATATTTTAGGGCAAGATAAGCACGCTCAAAAATACATTATGAAGCAAACTATTAGTGGCACTGTGGCAGTAAACGACACGCTTGTACAAGTGACTGCCGATGATGTCCCTTTTGGTGGAGTGGGGCATTCAGGTATGGGGCACTATCATGGTGTTGAAGGGTTTTTAACGTTTAGCCACGCTAAAAATACGTTAGTATCAGGATCGTTTAATCCTCGTATTAATCTGTTACTTAAACAAAATAAGCTTATTATTAAGTTATTAAAATGGCTTTACATAAAATAATAGGGTGTTGATTTTATAAAGTTAAATAGATTTTTAACTTGCTCAATCAAGATATATTAAAAAGGCTGAATTACGTTATGTAATTCAGCCTTTTTTAGATTAGTTTTAAACTAAACTCTTGAACTTAAAATAAGCGACCTTCACCGGCATACGTGCCTACTTGAATTTTTGCATAAATGGCATCGGCTTTCTCTTTAGCCTCTTCAATTTCTTTAGGTAGCATTTTACGCTCATCAAGTTTGCGGCTGTGGCTCGCTTCCATGTTGCCGTTGTACTCAGCAATCGTGTTCCAAATGTATGACTTTTCTAAATCTTTTGGCATACCTAGGCCTTCAAAATACATAAGTGCCAGGTTAAATTGTGCTAAAGAGTAGTTATTAGCCGCCGCTTTTTCGTACCAGTTACGTGCAGCTTCGTAATCACGTGTAACGCCCACGCCATTAGAGTACATAACGCCTAAATTAAACTGAGCTGCAGGTAGGTTTTTATTTGCAGCTTTTTCAAATAAGGTAACGGCCATTTGGTGATCAAGCTTAACGCCTTTACCTTCGTCATATAAAACCGCTAAAGCAAACATAGAATCCGGGTGGTTCTTTTTTACGCCTTGCTGATAAAGTGCAGCCGCTTTATAGTAATCACGTGTTACACCGTATCCACCTTCATACAATTTGGCTAGTTCGTAAATCCCTGGTGCAAAGCCTTTATCGGCAAGGTATTCAAATTCTTTTAGGGCGACTGCAAATTCACCTTCGTTAGCTGCTCTTATGCCATCTTCTAATGTGGCATGAGCAAAAGGGCTGGCAAGTAAAGCGCCAGCAAGAACGAGTGCTTTAAAATTAAACTGTGACATAACAATGTCTCCAATTAGTAATAGTTACGATAGGTATTAATTAGATGCTAATTTATTAATTTTTTGCACTATTCGCGTGTTTCAAGCGTTTAATACTGATAATTAACGACAAATAAGTGCTTAAGAGTGCCTACTATTATGTTTTACGCCTGCTTTAGTATAAACGCAAGGCGATGCTGTTTAAGATAGCGAGTGTAGAAGGCAAGCACATCAATTAGAAGTGTAAGATACAGATTTTATAGAAAAATTAAAGAAATAAAAAAAGCCCGTTAGGGCTTTTTGGGGTCATATTAACCGTCACTAATATGAGCAATGTAGCAAGTAAATGTGATATTTGATGTTATAACTTGGGTCGAGTAAGTAATAACACGAAGCGGCACGCTCTTCTTTTAATGTGTCAGCATCCTTGCTGAATTTTCTTCCATAGGCACTGAGGTCGTTACACTGTGTTTATGCGAACGATTATCAGTTAGTTCTAAATGCAAGTCAATACTTAAATGATAATTATTATCATATAAGTGTTGTCTTTACTATACAATTTTAAAATGGAGTGATCAGTGCCACTTAAATCGAGAATTCACGGCGCGTTGAGAACTTGTTGATTTATATTGAAATATGGCACTTAAATTGAGATTTATTAACTAAATTACACTCTAAAAATAATTATGTTTTTTATTAGGTAAATTTCTTAAACAACGAGAAATCGCTTGAAAACATCTATTACAGTAAGTGATTTGAATTGATAATTTGCCTATCTGTTATACGAAAGCTAATCGGTTTACTTCGAGGTAGAGTTTATTTAGGCCGATACTTTGCGGAGTAGCAACAGCGCATCTTTATTTTTCATTACATAAAGAACTTGTATTCATGGGCAGTTATAGCCGTGGATTGCATCACTCAATAATTACCGGCGGTCTGCTCTGTGCCATAATCCGACCTTGAGACACATAGAGATTAAGACTGCAAAGATACGAAAGCGGAAGTTAGCTTTGGCCTGTTTAACGACAAATATTCCGACAAAGCAGTCATGACTATTAGTTTATTGTTAAATCTAATCTTTCTTTTCGTTCATCTACTCAATAACCCCACGCTAAACGTGACTTTAGCGTGGGGTTAGAGTTCACAGTAATTTTATCTGGATAGCTCTTTTATTTTTTTCTCTGAAAACCAGCGATATAAAACAGGTAAAACAAATAATGTTAACAGTGTTGCAGTTACCAAGCCGCCAACAATAACACTCGCTAATGGGCGCTGTATTTCTGCACCAACACCATTAGACATTAACATCGGTATCAAACCTAAAGCTGATGTTATAGCAGTCATAAGTACAGGTCTTAATCTTGAAGTAGCGCCTTCAAAAACGGCTTTAGATGCTTCTAGACCGTCTTTAATACGTTGGTTGATACTTTCTACCATAACGACCCCATTCAATACCGCTACACCAAATAAGGTAATAAAGCCAACGGAGCTTGGTACAGACAAGTATTGTCCAGATAAATATAAGGAGAAAACTCCGCCAATTACAGCAAGCGGCACGTTGACCAATATCAGCATAGCTTGACCAACAGAACCAAAGGCAAAGTAAAGTAGTAGTGCGATTAGTGCTAACGATAAAGGTACAACTATAGCTAACCTATTTTGAGCACGTTTTTGACTTTCGAACTGGCCGCCAATCGAAACAGAATAACCTGAAGGTAAGTCAACCTTTTCAGCAATTACCGTTCTGATATCGGCAACCACGCTTCCCATATCTCGATTTTGTACATTTGCTTGGATAACGACTCTTCGTTGTACATCATCGCGTCTAACTTGTGGTGGGCCTGACTCAAATGAGACTGAGGCTACGTCACCCAGCCGCACCCAAGCACCAGTAGGTGATTGAAGCCGAATATCAGCAATAGCTTCTTTGTTACTTCGGTACTCTTCCTCTATGCGAACGTAAATATCATAACGTTCATTACCATTGATTATTTGTCCGGCTTCAACACCACCAATACCATCACGCACAACCTCCATTATGTCACTCACAGACAATCCAAAGCGTGATAGTTCTTGCCTGTTAGGACTTATCACCAATTGCGCTTCACCAGCAATTTGCTCCAATGCAACATCCCTTGCACCTTCAATGTTTTTAATTGCTGTTTCTATTTCTTGACCTTTAGCCGCCAGTACCTCAAGTTCAGGCCCAAACAACTTTATCGCCAACTGAGCCTTAACACCAGATAGTAGCTCATCGACACGAGTCGCAATAGGTTGAGAAAAGTTGAGTAGCAACCCAGGGAATTCTTCTAAAGATCTCTCCATTTTTCCTTGAAGTTCATATCGATTAGATGCACTGGTCCACTCAGAAACAGGCTTCAACCCTATGTAAATTTCGATGTTATTCACAGGCTCTGGGTCTCCACCTATTTCTGCTCGACCAATTCGGCTTAATGCATAGGTTACTTCAGGGAAAGCCATTAGTTTTTCTTCTAGAATTGGTGCCACAGTGAGCGCGGTATCTAAACTGGAAGAAGGTGCAAGCGTTGCTCTTAAGTTTATCGTCCCTTCTTCTAACTCAGGTACAAATTCAGTACCAATTAATGGAACTAATGCAAAGGCAGAGAAAACTAATATAAGTGCGGCTGAAATGACTAATTTGGTGCGTTTTAGTGCGAATGTAAGCCCTTTTCTGTAGAGTTTGTCTAATGGCCTAAGAACAAAGCTTTCCCTCTCTTTTACACCTGACTTAAATAAATAAGTAGCTAAAGCGGGTACAACAAACAACGCAACCACAATAGCAGATATAACAGCTAAAATGATGCTTATTGCCATAGGTTGAAATAACTTTGCCTCAACACCTTCAAAGCTAAATAAAGGCGTAAATACGACTAAAATAATAGAAGCTGCAAAAAATACGGGACGAGCCACTTCTTTACCCGCATTTTGAAGACGTAACTTAATACCATGCTCATCTTGTTCTACATCATGTGGATCAGTATCAGCACTAGGCACTCTTTCTTTTACAGTTTTTAAATGGGTAGAGTCTGGTCTATTTAAATGCTTAAACATGTTTTCAACCATCACGACTGAACCATCAACTAGCATACCAATGGCTACGGCAATGCCACCCAATGACATAAGGTTTGCAGAAATGCCCCACCAAGCCATGATCATTAACGCGATACCAATTGAAATTGGAATAGATATTAGGACAAGGAAGGTTGCACGTATATTCATTAAAAATAGTGCTAATACAATACAGATGAAAATAAATGCTAGTAATAGTGCATCAACTACTGTATCAACGGCTTTTTCAATCAAATCAGCCTGATCATAAAATGGTTCAAAGCGAACACCTTTAGGCAATGCTTGATTAATCAATGGGATTCTTGCATTGATACCATCAATGGTGGCTTTAGTATTAGACCCCATGCGTTTTAAGACAATGCCAGAGACAACTTCACCTAAATTTTCGACTTTACCGTCTTCGGTTTTGCGCGTCATTGTGACAGCACCTTGACGAATTTCACTGCCCATTTCAACTTTAGCAATATCCGAAACCGTCACAACTGTCCCATCAACTGTTTTGACGGGAACTTGTTTGATATTACTAATACCAGCGTCACCACTTTCAAACCAACCTGCACCTCTAATAACAAGCTGCTCTTGCCCACGGTTCATATACCATCCGCCAACATTGGCATTGTTGTTATCTAGGGCACCAACAACGTCTTCTTGCGTTAGGTTATAAGAAAGAAGCTTAGATGGATCTACATTTACTTGGTACTGCCTAACAATACCTCCAAAGGAGAGTACATCAGTAACACCATCGACAGGCATAACGAGTAATTTTACTACCCAATCATTGAGACTCCTGAGTGCCATAGCATCATAGCCTGCATCTTTATCTGAAATAAGAAGGTACTGAAATACTTGGCCTAGCCCTGAGGTGTTTGGCCCCATTTCGGGTGTGCCGACACCTTCTGGTATCAGTTCTTTTGCGGCTTGAAGACGCTCAAATACAAGTTGTCTTGCAAAGTAAATGTCGGTGCCTTCTTTGAAAACAACCGTGACGCCAGACAAGCCTGTTTTAGAAATTGAGCGCACTTGTTCTACATCAGGTAAGGCATACATGACCGCTTCAATGGGGTACGTAATGAGTTGTTCAACTTCTTCAGCAGCTAGTCCTGGCGCTTCAGTATTTACAGCAACTTGAACATTAGTAACATCAGGAAAGGCATCTAAATTTAGTTTTGGTATAACCATAATTGCGCCGACAATTGTGGCAAACAGCGCAATCAAAATCAGGAGTCTATTATTAACAGACCAATCTATTATTTTATTAAACATAGTCTTGCTCCTTAGTGGTTATGCGGATCAAATCCGCCTTTAGCGATTTCAGAAGCAACAAAAAATGCGCCTTTGGTTACAATTCGCGTCCCACTATCAAGGCCAATGATTTCCCTAAAATCACCTAAGGCTCGGCCTAGTTCTACTTCTACAGCTTTAAATTCTCCAGGGTGGTCTTCGACAAATACGGTCCAATCACCATCTGCGCTGCGGATCAATGCTTCTTCTGGCACAGCCATCACTTTCTGCTTTGTGGCAAACTGAAAGTAAACTTTTACAAACATACCTGAATGAAGGTTATCATCAGCATTCTGTACCCCCAATCTAATAATTCTTGTACGAGTTACGGGATCAATTGTATGGGCTTCTTGGATAACTTTGGCATTGTAACTCTGGCCTTCTAATTTAAGTACCGCAGGAGAATCAATTGATAAATTTAGCTTTTTATTTGGAGAAACTTTTGCTTCAACCCATAGTTGTTTTTCATCAGCTAACAACATGACTGAATCCCCAGCATCAACACGTTGCCCTTGGATAAAGTCGTCTTGAAGCACGACACCTTCACGGTGCGCCGTTAATGCATATTGTCCAAATGCTTTAATGTCTTTGTTAGAAATACCATTTATTGCTTTTTCAGTTAACCCTAAAGCAATGAGCTTGCCATAGCTCGCATTGTATGTTGTTTCAGCTTGTAATAATCGACTTTCACTCACCGTCTTATTACCCAGCTTTTTTACACGTTGCCATTCGGTTGAAGCGATTAAATAGTCAGCTTGTGCTTGTGCCATTGCTTCACTAAATAATGTAACTAACTTCTGACCTATTTCTACATACTCGCCAAGCGCTGCATGGCGACTGATAATGACTGACTCTGTACGTGGTGATACCACATAACTTTTATAGCCATTAGCTTTTATTTCGCCAGGTGCATATACGGAGCTAAATTGATATTCAGGCTTAACACTTTCCACTTTAATGTTAGCAAGCGACATCTTCTTTGGATCAATAGTGATACCTTCTTCATGTCCTTCTTCTCCCTCTTTATTACCACCTTCATGGCCGTGCTCGTCATGGTCACCTTTATCTTCTTCATGTCCCTTTTCGTGTTCATGCTCATCTTGATGTTCTTTTTCTTCTTGTTTCGAAACGTTTGTGACAGAACCAGTTCCATCTGACGACTGTGCAAAAGCATCATGATTTGTAGTAAACCCAACTAACAGGCAGCTAATTACTACGGCTAAAAATTTTTTACTAATTACTGTATTCATTTTTGTAACCTATATTTTTAATAAATTTAAGATTTCGTTTTTCGCTACTGAAAAAACAAAGCGCTCAAATCTCAAATTTGGATAACTGACCCATACTTAAAATGAAGGATATTTCTGCAAGCTTGAATTGATTTTCCAAACGTATTCCTGCATGAAGCCCTTCCGCACGTTGATTTAATGCAAGTAAGTAGTCAGAAGTATTAATGTCACCAGCTTCCCAGCGCTTATTTAATAAGTTTTCGCTGCTATCTAATCTGCCTTTTGTCAGTTTTTGCCATTGCTCATAATATTTTTTACTGACAATAAGCGATTCATAATTAGCTTTTGCTTCAAATGACTGCTTTCGATAAACCGACCGAAAGTTAGCCTCTGCTGCAATTGCTTCTGAATAAGCGGCTTTAACAGTATCTGAATAGTTATTTCTGATATTTAAAGGCATTGAGAAAGTCACGCCAATCAAGTCTTCATCTCCACTTTTCCCTGCGTTAACTCCAATGGTTGGATTGGCTTTAGATTCCATAGTGGTTAGTTGAGCTTTAGATTGTTTTATCTTCCATTGCGCTCTAGCGAGTTTAACTTTTGGATGTTCCTCAACCCACTGAGAGTTAAATGAATAGTTTGTTGCTCCAAAAGTAAATGAAAACAAATTGGTAGTATTAGGCGTCCAATCAGGCAATAACTCCTGAACATTTACCTCTGCATTTTTCAAAGCAATTTGCGACTCAGATATTTCACTGAAAACTTGGGACAAGTTTAAATAAACCAGTTCAGCGTCAAGTGGCTCTAAAAGTCCTGCTTTTCGCTTATCTTCAATAATTCCAACGAGCGTTTGTAATTGATTTTCTCTTACTGAAAGTAACTGAGCCACCTTTTTTGCTGCTTGCCAATTAACTATTGCAGTTAAAGCGTTAGCCTTTTTAGAATCGAGTAGAGATAACAATTGTTGCTGGTTTGCATAAACACCAATTTCACCAATGCTTTTATTTGCTGATTGCTTATCCCAAAAATCAATCGTTTGACTGATACCAATAGAATAATTATCAAAATCACCCTCTTTTTCATAGCTTGCTTCAAGCTCTGGGTTATATACGGCTTTAGTTAAGCTCTTGGCTCTATGATTACTTGCATTAAGTAACTCTTTAGCCGCAACAACTTCGGGATCTTTATTTATTTGACTATCTAGCCATGAAATACTTTTCTGTTTGGCATAAGTGGCAACTGAAAAACTCACAGCCATACATAAAGACAGGACTAAACCTGCATTTTTTAAATATATATACATAAAAATTCTTAATTTTAAAATTAATAAACACGAAACCTTTATCCATTATTAAAGGATAAATAGGTCATTAAAAATTAATCTAATTAAGAAATAGGCGGACGAAGTATCGCTTCAAGAAAGGTACTTGTTTGATCAATTTGATAAGGCGTTTTATTGATAATGTTTAGTTTGCCCGTGGTATTTGAATTACTGACTAAAATCCAAGATAAGTGGCTGCCACTGCAATGTCCGCAGTGATGACAATCTTTTTCATTATGCTGCTCATCACCTACATTATCATTTGAGACATTTCGATCATCTGCATGATCATGTTGAATTTGAAGGTGCTCTATATCTATTTGGTGATTCTCAGGTGTTGCGGATACAACAGCAGTTAACGATTGCAAAACAATCGAAACGACTAATAGTATTTTTAACGCAACATTGAATTTCAAAATAAACACCTACTTAAATATGAAAAATTATAATATCAAAAAAAGGTTTTCTAAACTAGCCATGCGCATGTTTTTCATGCTCGTCACGGCAAGTTTCTTGAGGAAACTCAAACTCAATGGTTGTATGAGATAAATTATAAGAAGAAAGTTCCTTAGCCACTTGTTGTTTTAGCCTAATTAATTTATCAACCTCAAAGTTATGGGCTAACTCTAGGTGAGCAGTTAATACGTGACTTTCCCCGTCTAATGACCAAAAGTGCATATGATGAATCCCATTAATTTCAGGTATAGCCTTTATCGCTTTTTCAATATTATTCTGCACTTCTTCATCAGGTGTAGCTTGAAGAAATAGTGCCAATGTTGTTTTCAGGTTTTTCAAAACGTTAAACAATATAAACAGTGTAAAGCCTATAGAAAGCAAAGGATCTAATATTGGTAGATCTACAAAAAGCAGCACGATAGAAACAATTAGGACTGCAACCCAGCCAAGTACGTCTTCAAGCAAATGCCACGTAAGTACTTTTTCGTTCAGCGTTTTACCCGCTTTTAGTTTAAATACTGCATACCCATTAACAGCAACCCCAAGTAATGCAAGACCCAACATTCCTTCAGCCATTGGCATTTCAGGATTAGATAATCTTGGTATTGCTTCAAATAGCACCCAGACAGAACCAATAACTAATACAATACTGTTAATTAATGCGCCAAACAGGGTAAGACGACGATAGCCATAGCTAAATCTATCGGATGCTTCTTTATCCGAGAAACGACTCAGTATCCAAGCGAATCCTATAGATAAACTGTCACCCAGGTCATGTACAGCATCAGCCATAATAGCGGTACTGTTGGTTAGCCAACCACCAATAAATTCGATAATAGTAAATGAAACATTAAGGAAAAATGTCCAACCTATACGGTCGTCTTTTCCATGCGAATGGCTATGGCTATGATTGTGCATTTTCCACCTCAAGAACTTTTAAATTTCTTACATTGACTACGTTAAAATTGATAAAGTGACGGATCACTCGTTGATACATCCAACGTTTGATTCCTGATAAGTTAGTTCCTTTTTCGAGATAAAACTCATCAGGGGAATTATAAACACCAAAATCATCATGAATACCTTCTTTTTGTATATAGGTATCTTGACCACGCCAATCTGTATCTGGCGAAGAGAAACACTTTGTTGCAACACCATAACCACAAAATTCGTTTTTTATTTGACTAAATTTGTGCTGTAGTGAACTTAAATATTGTTCATCTAATATAAAGCCTTCTAAGTTTATCCAACGATCCTTGAAATAAACTTCAATCCAACTATGAATGATATATTTAGGTGCTAACCAAAATACATAAGTTGGAATAGCTCCTTTTTGTAATCGCTGCTCAATAGTAAAGCCGTGAAAACGACATTGAATACCTAATCCTCGTAACAAAGCCATCAGCAAGTTACCCTTGGTATTGCATTGTCCGTAACCATCGGCTAAAACACTGCTTGCTGAAATATCATCACTCTCATTGTAACCAAATAATATTTCATCTTTAACAAATTGGTAGGCTGCACCAATTTTGTTGAAGTCATCGAGTTCTTGCCAATTACGCTCAGAAATTAATGATTGAATTGTAGAGTGTTCAAAATTTACTATCTTGGTTTTTTCTAGATATTTGCTATTCATTGATGTTTCCTTACTTTGAACAACCAAAGGTTGATTGTTTATCTTCATTTGGTGTTTAACGTGTTTTCTCAGCAACAGCTAATTCTTGTTTAGCATCGCTTAGTATTCGGTAAGCGCCTCGAAGAATTAACATTGAAATGATGCTACCAATGACGATATCAGGCCAACGCTGTTTCAGCACCATAACGAGTATGCCTGCGATAACGACACCAAGATTTGCAATTACATCATTCGCTGAAAATATCCAGCTAGCTCTCATATGTACTTCATCGTTGTTGTGCTTTCGAATAAGGATGAGACAAATCACATTTGCAACTAAAGCAACCATGCCTACGCCAATCATAAACCAAGAGTGAGGCTCACTTTCACCATACAGCCTTCTAGCAATATCCATTAGAATTAGCACGCCTAACCCCAGTTGGAAATAGCCACTCACTAAAGCAGCATTAGCCTTATGTTGGATTGACTTTCCCACCGCGTATAGTGCAATTGCATAGACGATTGCATCCGCTAGCATGTCTAACGAATCTGCAATTAAAGCCGTTGATTCTGATAACCAACCAAAGCCAATTTCAAAAACAAACATCGAGGCATTGATAGCCAGAAGCCAATAAAGCACCGTTTTTTGCTGGTTATCTTTTAGCTCAACTTCACACCCACAATCGCTCATTTTCATCTCCGATTAACTTGTATGCTCTAACTATAAATCCTATAGTGACTATAGGGTCAAGTTTATTTGGAAATTTTATGAAAATTGGTGAGTTATCGAAAACATCGGGGTATTCAGTACAAACCATCCGATATTATGAAAAGGAGGGCTTGCTGTCAGATCCTGATCGCACTGAAGGGAATTTCAGGTTGTATTCTAATAAGGCATTTAAAGAGCTAGAGTTCGTAAAGCATTGTCGAAGTTTAGATATTCCGCTTAATGATATTAAGCGACTCATTGAATTAAAAAACAAGCCAGAGGAGAGTTGCTCTAGTGTAAATGCATTAATTGATCGGCAACTAACTTTAGTTAATCAACGAATGAAGGAATTGAATGCACTCAAAAAAGAGTTAAAACTAATGGCAAGCTCTTGCGGGTCTGACGGTACAATTGAAGTCTGTGGCATTATCAAGTCATTAGATAGTTGAACTAAATATAACTTTAGATTAGTAGTATTCACAAAGGCAATAATGAAAACCATTGGCAAATTAGCACAATCATTAAATTTAAATGTAGAAACCATTCGTTTTTATGAACGAGAAGGACTGATTACACAACCTGAAAAACCAATATCTGGTTATAGACAATATGACGAATCAATAGCAGGACAACTTAGGTTTATCACAAAAGCCAAAGCGCTCGGCTTTACGTTAAGAGAAATAAAATCGCTAATGTCTATGGACAGCAACTGCGCTCAAGTTGAGCTATTAAACCGACAAAAGTTAGCAATCATTCGAGACAAAATTAATGACCTTCAACGTTTAGAGAAAGTAATTGTGGGTATGACAAATACCTGTATGCAAAACGAAGATCCAACACATTGCCCCATAATTGACTCATTAAAATGATTGACTCCGTACTTGTATACGGAGTTTAGAATGATGGTAATATCAACCAATAGACTTTCAAATGATAAATAAAATATTAGACAGAGTAGGCTCTAGTGGCGTTTGGCTAGCGGCACGGCCTGCCTCCCTGCATTAAGGTCACTTGCATCGGCATTAGGACTAGGCTTCTTCTCTCACTTCGAAGGAATAGCTGTAAATACGCTTTTACCTATTTTTGCATCTTTGGAACTATTGGTAAACTTATACAACTGGCACAAAAATAAAAACCATACCAGAGCTGTCTTCAGCATTCTAGGGCCTGTAGCAGTGCTATTAACGCTTTATCCTCTTTGGCTATATGATTGGAGCACATACCTATTTTACTTTGGTATTTGCTTAATGGTCGTTATGTCGGTTTTGGATATCGTAAAACCAGTAAGGGAGCAAACATGCAACGTATGGCTAATTGCCGTCGTTGAAACGATTAACGGTCAATGTCTGCTTTTCGCTCAAATAAGACCCAAAAAATGGCTCATATAGCTATCTAGGTTAACGCTTTCAAAAAACAGAAGTATATTTCCGATAACTACCTTTGAATCCCTATAAACGGAAGTTTGCTTCCGAAATATAGCAATATTGGGTTAGAAACCGGAAGTTTACTTCCGTTTTGTACTTTAAGATTATAAGTAGGTATCTAATGAAAGCTCGGCAGTCCAACTCGTTTTTGCCCCAAGACGAGTTAACGTAAATACTCTAAGGACAGCTTTGAGCGAAGCAGGTATTCAAAGTATTAATGAATGAATAAATAATCAATTCTTGTTATGTAATATAATTAGCTTCTCGTTAAAATTTTCATAAAATTTAAGTTGTTAATTTCAAAGCTATTTTTTATGCGTGTTTTCGTAATGTACTTTTACCCATTCTCGAATAAGTAAATTCTCGGTTATAGGAGAGTCTAAAAAAATTGTAATTCCTTTAGGCTATGTGTAAGTTATTAATAATTAAATTAATAAAAATCGTATTTTGATAATTCTGGAAATTGACACATTGAGTGTTAACGGGAATTTTCGGTAATACGCCGTTAGGCTTCACGGAGAAAGGTGTCAAATTTTGAGCATGGAAAGTGTCATTTCAATAATCGGATCTATCGCTTCAATAGGTGGTGCTGTATGGGCATTTGTCGAAGCTAAGAAATCGGTAAACGCAGCCAGTAAAGCAGAAAAGCTTCGTGATGAACTTATAAGCCGTAGAAAAATGGTTGAAGTATCGCAAGTTCACTCCGAAACAAAGCGTGTTTTATCTGTTGTGTCAAAAGTCGGTCCTTCATGTAATGCCAAACTTCTCAAGGGAGTTAACTGCGCTGATATTGCAAAAGAAGTTGAGGTGTATGCTAGTTTCATTTTTGAACAAAGCGGTCATTTCACTGATTTTTTTGAGAACAAAGCAAAAGAACTTTGTAATGATTTAAAAGATGACATTGAATCATTGTCTGAAGCAATTAATTTTGAAGACAAAAAAAATTATGGCAAAAGTATCTACTACAAAATTCAAAACTTTATGCCCTTTGTTAAACAGCTTTCCGATGAAAAAAAAGAACGGGCTTAAGGAAAAAGTAAAGGAAAAACTATGAAATTATCAGACGGCGAAAAATTAATTGTTTTAATGCTTAGCGAGCTTTATGAAAAATTAGATGTTAAAGGTGAAATAGAACCAGATTTTATTAAATCAGCTATTTTCAGTGATCAACTATGGGGCGTAAAATGGAAATACAGTGGCATTCCATTTGAAGAGTCGGACGATCCTGAAATTGTTAAAGAGGTTGTTGATATTTTAGATATGTGGAGCTTTATAGAACACGCCTATAGCAAGCTGAACGAAGAAGAAAAAGCCAAACTAGAATCTGACGTTCCTTATTTTGGTAAAGACCCCAAATTCATTGGTTTTGATGGTAATAATGAAACTGAGTATATGGGAACAGCAATGTTTCTAGTTAACGAATTGGAAAGATTTCAAGAGTTTAGTGGTCGGAGCTTCAATAGTCATTGCCCTTCAATTGACGGTCATAAAAGAATGTTAAGTGCATTTGAACCAATAAGACAAACTTTGTCTTATGAGCCGTTAAACCTTGCGCAATTGACTACTATATTGAAAGAAAAAGTTCACCCTAGTCGAAGAGAATCCTAACAAACGCTTCAACAAAGGACGTTACTGATTAGATACTCTAACGTATTTATGTCCAAAAACGAGTTTGTATGGACGTCTGCTTCTCGCTCATAGCAGTCTGCCTGATGAAGTCTAAACTTATTCACTTAAACTGTAAGATCTGATATGAGCTAGTACAGCTGATATGCTATTTACGACAAAGTCGCTCGGTAATTAGAGCGACATAATCCCTTGGTAATCACACTAGTACATCATCATGTTTTTAAATTAAAGCTGTTGTTTACTTAACAAACATCCAAATACCGGCAGCGATCATAAACAGGTTTTCTGTTAGGGAGATAAACCCTAGTGGTACGTTACTGTCACCGCCTACACACGCACATTTTAACTCTCGTTTATCTATATAGACTGCTTTTATCACTGAAACAGCACCAACCCCACCTATGAATAATGAAATAGGGGCAATAATATAGGCTGGTAACCCGGCTATCATTCCAATGCCAACAAATGCTTCTAAAAATGGGTAAACATAAGCGTACCTGACTACTTTCATAGCGACTAAGTCATAGGTTATAAATGAATTAGTAAAGCTAAATAAGTCTTGAAGCTTTTGTATTGCTAACACTGCCATTGTTAGGGCTACAAACAGTTCAGCGGTTTGCATTGATAATAAGCTATTATCCGATGCAAAACTAAATGCCACACTAAGCAAAAAACTAACCGAAAAAATCGCAATCACGGGCGTGTAAGTTGTACCTTCTTGGGCTGCTTGTGGCTTATTAAAGTAATCACGTAAATCGTCGTAGCCACCTATACGTTTATTATCAATAAATGCTTGAGGTGTAGTTTCTACACTGTGTTGTTTTTTAAATTCATCTGTTTGCTCTCGAGAAGTTAAAAGCTGATCATCAACTGTATATCCCTCTCGCTCTAGTAGGTCTTTTGATTTTAAACCAAACGGACAAATATGCTCATCTGTTGCCATTCTAAAAAGTTGGGCTGATTTACTCATGCTTTACTCCTTATGTTATGCGGTTTATTTATTTATTTGAATTGAAATCTGGAACAGCTCTTAATTGTGCTTGAGCATTGGTTTGTGCAATGCCGTTTTGCTCTATATCTTTTAGGAGCCATTGCATTTCTTTTATTTCTCGCTCTTGGGCTTCAATTATATTTGTAGCAAGCTTTTGAACGCGTTTATCTTTGATTTTTGCCCTGTCACTGGTGAGTATGGCAATTGAATGATGTGGGATCATCGCCGACATCCATGAGCTATCATCAACAGTCACTTGTGAGCGAACTAAAAATAAACTTCCTGCAAATACGGCAACACTAGCAATGAGTACTGTTATATTTTTCTTTTTATCTTTATACATATTGAGCATGAAAAGTAGCATTATCACTGCCATCGTGGCTCCCATATAAAGCGCCATATAAGTACGAGTTTCACTAAAATAAACATGACTAAGTTGGTAGGTGTTCAAATACATCAATACAAACATGGTTATTGTGGATGTTGCTATCATTAAAAAAAATTTTGAATAGTGTGACATTGTATTGCTCCTTAAAAGTTTTGTATTTTGTTTTTACATGTGAGTAATTTTTACACTATCAAGCTCACAAATCAGTGTTTCCTGTTGTGTAAAATGGGTATTTAACAATTAAATCAAAAATTATGCCGTTAGGCTAAAATTGCTCGCTGGATTTACTTATGTACCTGTAGGTTTCTTCATTTGAGTTGTCAGTGAGTAGTTCAATATTATATTTGTGAAATATACCCTCCATTTCCATTCCGGGAGTGCCAATAGGCATGGCTGGTACACTTAAGCCTGTAATGTGCGGAGCGTGTTGCCCAGATAAAAACTGTTTTATATGTTTAACGGGAACATGACCTTCAAATACAAATCCATCGGCTGACACGGCTGTATGGCATGAGCGCATATTAGGTTTTATTTGATACTGAGATTTAATCGACCCCATGTCATTAACGTTAATTGCTTTTGTTTGAATATTGTTTTCACTCAAATGAGCAATCCACTTATTACAACATCCACAATTTTTACTTTTATAAACGGTAAGCTCAATTTCAGGTTTTTCTGAATTTTCATAGATTATTGATGTTTTATGCTGTTTTTCGATACTCATTGCCGAAAATGACATAGTTAATGATAAAAAAAACGCTGAGGTAATGTAGATTACTCGCATTGTTAACTCCTTAATTAGACCAGTGAATATGAGTGATTTTCCAACCTTTATCGGTGTTTTTTAATGTGATTGATTCCATTCCCGTAGACTTAATATCTTTCCCTTTATACTTTCCTTGAGTTTTACTTCTTGAAATTGAGTAAGCTATGTCTCCATTTGTGTGAACTTGATGCTCTAGCAGTTCACTATCAACTGCACTTAAGAATTTCATATCCGCTATCATATGATGGTTCGCGTATACATCTGCAGAACGCTCAACAATTCCGCCTTCAAAAATGACGACATCGTCGGCCAGTAATTTACGGGCACCTTTGGCATCGCCTTGTTTTAGGGATGCATGAAATAAGCTAACTGCCTTTGCAGCTTCGCTATCAACATTAACAAAGACCCAGCCTTTTTTTGTGTGCTCTTCATGGGTGTGTGCGTTCACAGCAAAAGAACTAACAGCGCTAAAAATTAGTAGCAATAAAATTTTTAAATTAGAGGATTTAATTAACATACATTTTCCTTTTTTATTAATCGTTAAATAGGCGGACCAACAAGTGTTGTAAATACACTTGTTGTAATAAGTACAAATAGGGCAATTAATATTTCAACAGTGATCGAGCGTTTTAATATACTTATATGGTGTTGTTGAGTGATTTGCGGGACTAAAAAAAGCTTATGCCATGCACCTAGTAACAGCATCGCGCTGACGAGTAACAGCTTTAATAAAATTAGTTGCCCATAATTTGATGTAAACAATGCAGAAAATGACTCTAGGTACTGCAGGAGCAGAGTTAAGCCCGAAATAAGTAGTACAAATACAATAACAATAGCGAGTTGACCAAAGTAATGCATTAACCGCTTTACTTCACTGGTAGGTAGTAAAGTGCAGCTTTTGTAAAGCGGCCACAATGACCCTAACCAGCTCGCAATGGCAATAAGGTGAAAGGTTAAAATACTTTTCACTAACCCATTTTCATTTGCACTGTGCCCAGTAAAAGTGAAGCTATAAGCGATAAACCCAAGCATGATTAGTATAACGGCAACGTTTTTATAACCTGCTACGTTATCATCTGATTCCACACTCCACATACATGCGCTAATTAGAGCAATAATAAGCGCTGGTATTCTAAACGTTGCTTGGTCACCTATGACTGATTGCCAAACAATTTCAAGCATAAAGGGGTCAAACATTCCCATAAAGCCTGATTCAGCCATTGCTCCAGCTTCTATTGGTACTTGTAAAAGTGCAGCAATACTACCTGTAACTACACACGTAATTTGCCAACGTTTTAAGAACTGATAAAAGCTAATTAAGTGATGCCCTGCAACATTGCTGTTGCCACACATAAAGCGCATTAATAAAGTGCCCGCAAGCCCTGAAATTGCGATATAGCTTGCTAGTTTTAATAATAGTAAGAGTACTGACCATTCACTTAATTGCATTATGTTGCTACTTAATGATTATGTTTGCTGTGGGTATTAGATTGTTCTTGCATCATCTTATGCGATTCACTTTTGTGTACCATAAATCTAAACGTGTCGGTCATTTTATGTCCATCACCACCCAGTGCTGTCCATTTAACCGTGTAAGTGCCTTGGACTAAGCTCGGCAATGACCAACTAAAGTCTGTGCTTGGGGTAGAGCTTGGTTTGAAATCAAAGTTTATTGATTTATTTTTTTCATCTTTGATGATGACTTTTGCTAGCCTTACTTCACCACCAAAAGTTAACGAAAGTTGCTCTGGGCTTTTCATTAACATGGCTTCTTGCGCAGGTGTTGATTGCTTGAGTGATATATGCGCTGATGCGGAAAATGTAAGTACTAAACCTAAAATAGCTACTGCAGAATTAAAAAACTTCATAATTACCTCTTATTTAAAATGATTAAAACCAAAATTTAATACCCGTAACAAATGCGGTGTTGTTGCTACTTTGTCCACTTGATGTGGCATAGTCGGCGGTATTGCCAAATTTATTGCTCCATTCAACGCCAATATAGGGCGCAAACTGGCGTGTAAATTCATAACGAACCCTAAAGCCAATCGCGCTGCTTGATAGGCCACTTCCAAGTTCGTTTTGTTTATCGTTTTTGCCATAAAGTGTAATTTCGGCTCGCGGTTGTATAATTAGCTTTTGCGTGAGTAATAGTTCGTACTCTGCCTCTAACGTAAATGCGGTATTGCCTCGCTCACCTACGTATGCTGTCATATCAAGTTCAAACCAATAAGGGGCTAAACCTTGTAAGCCAAAAGCCAACCATTGCCGATTTTCACCTTCTTTATTGTAATCAAGACGAACACCTGCTTGAGTATCCCAATATGCTGATACGGCGTGACCCCATAAAATATCGGTTTGGTTTTCTTCAATACTTCCTTCGCTGAAATCACCCTCGGTTTTAATTACCAATCGATCAAAGGTAGTGCCGTACCATGCTTGTAAGTCAAATACACCTGCGTTTGCTTGCTCGTTATATTCAAGACGATCGCCTAGTAATGCGTAAAATGGATGCTCATCAGCGAGTGTTAATCGCTCATTGCCCTCAAGCGCATATGGGCCTTCTGTTAAAGTTGTTCCCGCAGAGTAAGCATGGGGGTCTCTTGCATCTTTAGGTGCACTTCCTCCTTGTGGTTGCATCTTAGCGCTATTCATTTGTGCCATTTCACTTTGCGCTAATAAAGGGAAACTAATTAATGAAGCCCCTGTTAACATTAATAAACCTAATGATTTAGATAGTTTTAATTGTTTCATGATACGACTACCTCTCTAAACATACCGGCATCCATATGGAATAATAAATGGCAATGCCAAGCCCAGCGACCTACATCGTGAGGGGTGGTTAAAAAGCTGATTCTTTGTGCGGGTTGAACAGGTATCGTATGACGTCGCACTTGCACATCACCTTGCTCGTTTTCTAAATCACTCCACATACCATGCAAATGCATAGGGTGCGTCATCATGGTATCGTTTTGTAAAATAACTCTTAAACGTTGGTTATGCTTCATATGCACTGGCGTGCTTTTACCAAATTCTAAGCCATCAAATGACCAGCTATAACGCTCCATGTTTCCGGTTAAATGCAGCTCAATTTCAGCTTCTGGCTCTTGCTGGTTAGTGATCCCTTCAAGTGAGTGTAAATCTGCAAGTGTTAAAACACGACGACCATTTTTACGTAAACCAATACCAGGATCATCAAGATTTGTTCTAGGCATATCAACGCGCATATCAACTGAAGCTCCATACTCCGTTTTTGCATGACGCACTTTAGAGCTGGCAACCGCTAATGGGTTTTCAGACATACCATGTTTGCTATGATCCATCGCCATTGCACCGTGGCCCATAGCGCTATGATCCATTTCTTTAGAGTTCATACCTGACATGCCTGCCATACCAGCCATTGCAGAGTGCTCACCGCCGTGGGTCATATTGCCCATCATATCGGTCATCGTTAACCATTCAACAGGGTCAAGTGCAGGTACTGGCGCATCAATATTAGGCGAGCTTGATAAAGTTCCTTTTGCGTAACCAGAGCGATCCATACTTTGAGCAAAAATCGTATAGGCATCATTTTTAGGCTCAACAATTACGTCGTAGGTTTCACCAGGGCCGAATCTAAATTCATCAACTGTCACTGGTTCAACGTTTTGCCCATCTGCTTGTACAACCGTTAGTTTTAACTCGGGGATACGCACGTCAAAAAAGCTATTACTAGAGCCATTAATAAACCTTAACCTAAGCTTTTCACCGACTTTAAATAATCCACGCCAGTTTGCCATTGGAGTACTACCGTTCATTAAAAAAGTCATTGCTGATGCAGATAAATCAGCTAAATCTGTAGGATTCATTCGCATCTGATTCCACATTTTTCGGCGCTGTAGAGCATTTGAAATACTGCTGCTTGAAACGTCATCGAAAAACTCTGGGACAGTGGGTTGATTGAAATTAAATACATCACTCTGTACTTTTAATTTACGGAACAGCGCCATTGGGTCATCATCAGTCCAATCAGATAATTGAATAACATGCTCGTTATCTGCACTAATAATATCGTTTTCTCGCGGTTCAATAATTAATGCACCGTACATGCCTGTCATTTCTTGAAAGCCACTATGTGAGTGATACCAATATGTACCGCTTTGTTGCAGTTTAAATTTATAAACAAAGGTTTCGCCCGGCATAATGCCTTTAAAGCTGATACCTGGTACGCCATCCATTTGATACGGTAAAATAATGCCATGCCAATGAATTGAACTCGGTACTGATAACTTATTTGTTACTCTAATAGTAACGTCATCGCCTTCTTTGAGGCGCAAGGTAGGAGCGGGTATAGATCCATTGATAGTTGTCGCCATACGTACTACGCCAGTAAAGTTAACCGGCGATTCATCTATAACCAGATCAATTACTTCGCCGCTAAGTTCGGGCACAGTGCCTGTTATTGTTCCTGCTACTAAAGATGATGCAGCATGTAATACACTCGGAAAAGCAGCAAGTACACCTCCTGCAATTAAGCCTTGAACAAATCGTCTTCGTGGTGTGCTAACCTGTTGTGATGACTTTTTAAACCCCATTTCCTTACTCCTTCATAGCAGAATATGTATTGAGTATAGAAAATAGACCTGTCTTCAACATGACGCGAACATTACAAAGTTGTAATCTTGGTGTCATGTTGCTGTAGTGACAGATACTGCATAATATTTGCAGAGGTAGTTGTTAGGACTTTAATGAAGGAATTGTATGCGCTTATTAGTTGTTGAAGATGAAGCAAAAACGGGAGATTATTTAAAACAGGGACTAAGTGAAGCTGGTTTTCAGGTTTCTTTGGCGCGCAATGGTCTTGACGGTCATCACCTAGCAATGACCGAATTATTTGATGTAATAATACTTGATGTCATGTTACCTGACGTATCCGGTTGGAAAATTTTACAGTCGCTACGTGAAGCAGATAACAAAACCCCAGTACTATTTTTATCTGCTCGCGATAGCATAGACGATAGAGTAAAGGGGCTCGAACTTGGTGCTGATGACTATTTAATAAAGCCTTTTGCTTTTGCTGAAGTTTTAGCAAGAGTACGCACTCTTATTCGCCGTGGTGCAGTACAAACAGTTGACGATATACTGATCGTTGCTGATTTAGAAATGGATATTCCAAAGCGAAAAATACAACGTGCAGGCAAGCGTATTTTATTGAGTAATAAAGAGTTTAGCTTACTTGAACTATTGTTACGGCGCGAAGGTGAAGTACTGCCACGTTCGTTAATTGCTTCTCAAGTATGGGATATGAATTTTGATAGCGACACCAATGTGATTGATGTTGCCATTCGTAGGCTAAGAGCAAAAGTTGATGATGACTTTACTATTAAATTAATTCATACAGTTCGCGGTATGGGCTATAAATTAGAGGTTGAAACTGATGGCTATTAAGTCACGGCCTTTATCACTTACGATGCGTGTTGTGTTGTTTGTGGCTGTAACCGTTATTGCGTGCTTAACTTTAGTTGCCACCTTAATAAATAGTTCGATAAAACATCATTTTTTCCAGCAAGATAGTAGTGAACTGCATGTTATTAATCAATCTATTGAATTAGTTTTAAGACAACACTATAAATCAAACCTGAAATTTAAAAATGAATTATCTAACGCTGTAGCGGGTCATCACGGTGTTTACTATCAGGTAAATACCGCAAAAGGAGATCTCATTTTTCAAAGCTCTGAACGAGATTTTAGTGATTTTGTAATGAGTGCTAAGGCTTCAACTGGCTTTAACCGTAACAACATTACCTCATGGCAAAATGATACCCACACCTACCGAGCTCTGGTGAGTAATTTAAGTACTGAGCAACAGCAATACAAAATTACTACAGCGATAGACATGAGCTTTCATTTACACTTTCTCAATCAATTTCAACAAAGCCTTTGGGCCATTATGTTTGGCTCAGCGGTACTCATTTCATTGGTGGCTTGGTTTGCTGTACATCAAGGATTAAACCCTTTACGAGGTTTAAGTCAGAAAATACACGATATCCAAACTAATAAAATGGATGTAAGGCTCGATGAAAATAAAGTGCCTATTGAGCTTGTTAATATGGTGCAGTCGTTTAACTCAATGCTCGACAGGCTCCAGGGTGAATTTATTCGCTTATCAAATTTTTCTAGTGATATTGCTCATGAACTACGAACTCCACTAACGAATATAATTACTCAAACACAGGTTGGATTATCTAAAAAAAGGCAGTTGGAAGAGTATCAAGAATTATTATTTTCTAACTTAGAAGAACTCGAGCGATTAACGAAAATGGTTAGTGATATGCTTTGGCTCGCCAAAACTCAAAACGGGCTAATTAAACCAGTTCAAAACACTCTAAAAAGCCATGATGAAATTGAAGTGTTATTTGAGTATTTTGACGCTTTGGCTGAAGACTCATTGATTGCATTTAATAAAAAAGGTCAAAACCTTTGTTTTTATTGTGACAAATTACACTTTCGCCAATTATTATCAAACCTCCTATCCAATGCAATAAGGTATGCCCCAAAAGGCTCATCAATCACAGTAAATAGTGAAATATTTACCGCTGATAAAATATGTATTTCAGTGATTAATACTGGGGAGAGAATACCTTCTGAGCATTTACCTTATTTATTTGACCGCTTTTATCGACCCGATAAATCGCGCCAACGACACAGCGATGGAGCTGGTTTAGGGCTTGCAATAGTTAAAGCTCTAGCGCAAGCAAACGGTGGAAATATAGAGGTCAGTTCAAATAATCAAACTACCAGCTTTAAAGTTTTTCTAAATTTAGCTAAAAGCTAATTATTAAATTTAATAACCCAATGTTTGCTTGTACCTCTAGACTTCCCAGCTTTCATTAAACACCGGTTTATAAACTTAAAGTACAAAACGGAAGTAAACTTCCGGTTTCTAACCCAATATTGCTATATTTCGGAAGCAAACTTCCGTTTATAGGAATTCAAAGGTAGTTATCGGAAATATACTTCTGTTTTTGAAAGCGTTGGCCTAGATAGCTATATGAGCCATTTTTCGGGGTCTTATTTGAGCGAAAAGCGGAGGGTCGGGTAAACTCGTTTTTGGACAAAAATGAGTTAGAGCTGAAGGACGGCTCTGTGCCAAAAGCAGCCCTTGAGTGACTTAGTGATAAAGGCTGCAATGATACGATTGCTGACATTTCACTATTTCTTTTTATGCCTTCTCATTGCCATTAATAGACTGTCATTTAGCTATCGCAACAACTTTGACCTTCTTGAATTGGCGGGCATTTCACTGTTCCATAAGAGCAATATACGCAACAATCGCCTTTCAAAGGCTTTAGGAGAACTTTGCAAGATTCACATTCATAATACCACTGGCAAGCGTTGGTTGGCATTTCTTCAGTTTTACTGAAGCCACACTCAGGGCAAGTAATGGTAGAATTTAACTCTATACTTTGCATGTTTGCTCCTTCAAAGGTTTAACAATGTCTAATACGGACATTACAATCATCAAACAAATACCTACATAAAACAAATAAGTGCTCCATTCGTATTGCCATAGTGGATAGAGGGTTAACAAAACCGCTATAGGGCCAATAACCCCAAGAATACCTCTCGCATGATTTTGGTTTTTATACCAGTTATACAAATTTACCAACAATGCCAGAGTTGCAAATATAGGTAACAAGGTATTTACAGCAATTCCCTCAAAGTGAGAGAGAAAGCCTAATCCTAATGCTGATGCTAACGAGCCGAGTGCGGGGAAGCACCCCGTACAACTAAGAGCCGCAAGCCAAACACCACCTGAGCTAACTTTATCTAAAATCTTATTAATCATTTTTAACGTCTAACATTATTTGAATGATTTGAGTATGAACTCCGTAGGTAGGTACGGAGTCAATACTATTTTAGCGAATCGATTATTGGGCAGTGGGATTGATCGTTATTGTTGCGGCATGAATTAGTCATTTCTTTTATGACGACTTCTAAGCGTTGAAGGTCAGCTATCTTATTTTGAATTACGTTCAATTTCAGCAAGCCTAGGGATTCTACTTTGGCACAATCGCCATCCATTGACATCAATGAAGCCACTTCTTTTAGAGTAAAGCCAAGTGCTTTGGCCTTACAGATGAATTGTAATTGTTTGGTGATTGAGTCGTCATAGACACGATAACCATTTTGAGGTTTTTGAGGCTGTTTTATCAAGCCTTCCCGCTCATAAAACCGTATAGTTTCTACGCCTATATCAAGTTCTTTAGCCAACTTGCCTATTGTTTTCATCGTCCAACCATAAAATCAACTTTAATCATGACATTAGTATATCAATACGAAGTAAAATTGCTCGAACTACAATGACTGGTTTTCACTAAAAGCTGCCCTTAGAGCATTTACGTTAACTCGTCTTGGGGCAGAAATGAGTTAAATCGGAAAGGCAGCTCATGGCACAAATGCGTCTGTTCGATTTGGTTGACTCTATTTGTTCAAATCTGACAGTTTTGGTTAGGTCTTATTAAATGAATTCATTCCGCGCTTATCTTGTTAAGCAAAAATGCTAACTAAATCACTATTAAAAGAAAGTCCGCTTAAGTTATTTTCATTAATCAGAGATTTAAACTCAGCATTGCAATAAAGTGCTGTCCCGCCTTGAATGCATGATTTGAAAACAAGATGTTTGTCTGATTTAAATGATAAGGATTTGAGGCCATCCTCAATACCATTCAGGTAAGCCTTTTCAGTAAGAAATTCGTCTTCTTCTTCGAAAACGAGTGGATTAAATAAAATTAGCTCTTTATCACACCTAAGCGGTATAAATTCCCCGTAAACTTGCAGATAGTTCCCTAGGGCAATATACGCTTTATGGTTCAAAACAAGGTAATTCGAAAATAAGTTTACGTCGTAGGCTTGCTATAAAGCTTCTTTTTCAACTTTGCAGCTAAATCCGTTTTTGACTATATCCGTTATTCTAGTTTTGCCGCTTGGAAAGCCAATCTTGGCTAATATTACTGCTTCTTTATAACTGAGGTTATTTTCTTCGGCAATTTGGTCTGCCATCGATACGATATCTAGGTCAATTATATCGTATGTTCTATCTGGTTTGTGCAATTTATAAATATCGAGTTCTTTTCTCATAAGTAATCCTTTGTGAAGTAATATTTGTGCTTATTAAAGATTAATGAAGCCAGAATATCAACTCCTTCGGCAACGCAAGCAGAACCTCATTGGATATTAGCCAAATTTTATTAGGCTGGATTACTAAAGGAGTGCGCATTAGTTATACCTATACTCTATTCATTTATTAGCTTTTACTGTATTCATTTATTAGCTTTTACTGTATTCATTTATTAGCTTTTAATGTATTCATTTATTAGCTTTTAATATAAAACTAGCAACATTTACATAATACAGATTCTCATCTTTGCCTACCAAAGCCCCTAAATATCTTCCATTATGTAGAGCTCACGACCCCCAAAAGTAAAATATAATAGATAGATTACAAGGCGTTAATCGCCTTATTTATCTTCCATAATATCTTTAAGTGCAATGCGTTTTAGCTGAGTGCCATCGCGATACCCTTTTACTAATAATTCATCTAATACAGCGCCGGTGTAAAAGGTATAGCCATTTTCTTCATCAACGGGAAGCTCATAAACAGAGCCTGATATTTGAGGCCAAATCCAATAATTCCCACAGGGTGATAAGTGAGGTAGAACCATTGAACCTGAGCTTACTCTCCATTCATCATCATTTTTCCATGAACAAAACAACACATAGCAGGGTTTGCTATCTATAGTTTGAAACGTTAAAACAACCCACCCCTCTGGCTTGTGTTTCATATATCACTCCATCTTGTTTGTAAAAAAATTTAAGCCTCCATTAACCTTAACCTAATAAGCGAGAACACCCCCTCTTTTTTCTTAAAAAAACACAAAAATAATGAAGCATATATGAACCCAGGATTAATTTTATTGGCACTTTGTTGAATTTTAAAACCAGATTCAAAGAAGATACCAAGAGGTCAGACCAGTTTAACCTTCTCTATTTTTGCGATATCTGCAATCATAGCGACTGCCTTTTGAAAAGCATTAACCTTGCTGGGGCTAGGTGTGAAATTTTAAATTTAAGCTTTTGGGAGTAACGCTAAATATTAATTACGCTTTGGGTGTTTTACTTGAACATAACAACGTCACGTTAAACACAAACATAAAATCGGTTTGGATAAGGTAAAAACAACTCGATAAACCTTCACAGTACTTTAAAGATAAATTTTTTTTGAGAATAAATAATTTGCCCGTAGAAAAAACATTGAACTTAACTTTTGAATTTTAAAGTGAGATTAACCCTTGAAAATAAAACAAAATTTTCAGTGGCTCCAAGGATTGATAAGCCTAATTATGACGAAAGGAATAATGTAAAAATGCTTACCAAGAACAACTATTCTAAAGATAAACCTTTTAATTTATCACCCATTATCTATAGTGTAAAGACATTTATTTTTTGGGAGGTAAAATTATGACCGTTACAAAGACGAACGCTAACGTTCACAGAGGTCGATTTATTATACGATTTTACTCCCATAAAAATCAGTGCGCACTTAATCCCGAGTCATTTCAGGAGCTGATCCTGGCTTTTAAACTGGAATGTGACCCTAATGTGAAGCTGTTTGCCACCCAGCCTGAGCAAATAGAAGTGACTATAGACAAAAAAGTTTACCGCTATACACCCGACTTCTTAGTCCTATATCATTCTGGCTTCGCTGAATATATTGAAGTTCATCATGAGTCTCAGGTTGATAAAGAGTATCACTCGAAAATTCATCTTTTTAATGAGTACACCCGAAAAAAAGCACAAATAGGTTTACGGTTAATCATCGTCGATAAGCTCAATACTATCTTTATGGCGAACCTTAATCTGATAACAATGTATTACTCGGAGCATTCATTCCCATTAACAATGCTGCCTGATGGAGATTTAACCTTTGGTGAACTCATCGAATGCTTGGAGGGTATAGCTAAAAACCCAGTGGCAGAGGCTTATGGACTAATTGCATCAAATGTATATAAATTCGATATGGAGAAGCCGTTAAACGCCTCTACTACATTGATGCGAGGTCACCTCAAATGATCGGATATGCTACGGGTACTGACTTGACTAATAAGTACGGTAACGTTGAATCTATTGCGTTTGTTGACAGTACATCAATACTCCTTTCCGGTGATGGTATAGAGACTAAGAAGCGCCTATTACCTCGAGACGACTTTGAGAAATCAATTGATGATCAAGGCTTTATATTAAGAAGCGCACAGCATCCACATATTGAACTAACAGAATATCAAAAGTTAACGGTTACATCACGATTGGTTTATCAATCTATCTTGAAAGAACTGGTTAGTGAAGGATACCCTGCTACAACCAAGAAGACATATGATGAGCTCATCAAACGAGTCGAGAGTCAACATCCTGCAACTATAGCCACAAAACACCCGCAATGGAAAACGGTATGTCGCCATTGGCGCGTATGGGTTCAATCAGATTTTAATGATGAAGCGCTTGCGGGAGTGAAGCGTAATAGGCCTATACGGCTAAATGCGGCCACTGAGGCTTTCATACAGCACTACATCGCTACCGTCTATTCGTGTAATAACTCTGCTTTCAAAGGCGCATATTACAGTAACTATAAACGAGAAGCGCAAGAAGCTAGCTTGAAAAATAATGAGATTCAAATCGCATCACAACGCACCTTTTACCGCCGGTTACAAGAGCTTACTGATGCCGAAAAACTTGCTAATTTTAAAGGTCTTTCACAAGCGGAAATCAATAAGCGACTAACAACGCTACGTAAACGAATAAAAACCTATTACGCAATGCAACGCGTTGAATGCGACCGTGTTGTGCTAAATATGTGTTTAATTGATGATAAAACAGGTCTACCGACACCGCCTATTTCTTTGTATGTAGCAATAGACGTTTACACACGCGCACCTATCTCTGTGGTGCTTAGCTTTGAACCTGAAAACTCTGCCGGTGGGCTTAACCTTTTACGTCAAATATTTATGGCGGATAGTAATCTTACAATGAATGGACGTAAACCGACTACATTGATTATGGATAATGGCCCAGGGTTTAATAATCGTTTGATAAAAAAGGCTGCGGAGCGACTTGAGTTAAATATTCATTATACACCTTCAAATCAACCTGCTAAAAAGCCATTCATTGAGTCATTTTTTAACGTATTAAGAGATCACTTTTTTTCGGGTATGAAGATTGAAACGCAAAGTGGTGAGACGAGTATTGGATTTCAAAGTTATTCAGGTAAACGTACTAACCCGAACTCACTCGACACAATTCCATTAGCTAAACGTGCGGATATAAAAGTATCTGATTTTACAAAGCTACTGAATATATTTTTGACAGAATACATGCACAAACACCATAAACAGGCTGGCCATACGCCTATCAAAAAATGGAATCAGTCCATTATTGATACGCCTATGCCTTCATTCACATATGATCAGCTACAACATTGCTTCCACGTGTCCAGAGCCCAGGCCTCACATAAATTACAGCAACGTGGAACTATCAGATGTTTAGGTCAAGATTATTACAGTGATGAGCTAAAACAACTATACGCGGCTACTAAAACAGACATGGAGCTGGGTGAAAACCCCTCTGTTTATGTGTTTCATGACGACCTAGATGCCAGAAAAGTAACAGTTCAAGCAACACTGCCTGGCGAGAACAATCCTGTGGAAATAGTGGCTGATAATATTGACCATCATGATACTAAACTACCAGTCAGCTTTGCTGAACTAAATGGCAATCAAACTCTGACCCAACTCGGAATATATACAGAAACTTTCTCCCATACTCCTACTGGTCACTATGTCGGTGAAATAACTGAATTCGTAAAGCAAAAGCCCAAACGCAAACAGCACAGAGGCCCAAAGGTAGCGTCTTTCAATAAAAATACGAAAGAGAACTTATCCATTGTAGAGCGAATAAAAAAATCTCATAAAGTGAATGAACTTAAATCACAGATATCGCACTCAGGTGAACAAGATACCTACGCAGATACGATAGTGAGCAAAACCAGAGAAATGGCCTCTACCCGTTATAATGATGATGAAGGAAATGAAAAACAATGGTAACTATGCCCAGTACAATTTTCGCATGTGACATACAAATGAAGATATGGCAAAGGATAGCGGAAATCCACAATATGTATCACGTACCTTCAGAGGATAAACGAGCTCAACTTATTTATGGTGCCTCGGGTGCTGGCAAGACGTATATATTAAAGCAGTATCACGCTCAGTTTTTACCTGTTACTAAGCCAGAAAAAACGACAAAACCAATCTTTTATGTCGCTTTTAAGGAGTTTAAAAAAAGTACTGCAGAGATAACTCGATTTTTAATTTCAGAGCTAGACGGAACAACACAAAATTCTCGCACTACTGCAGCTGAATTGGATGCCCAACTTATCTCACTTCTCAAAGGCCTAGAAGTGGAGCTAATCATTCTTGATGAAATTCAGAATATTGCCTCAAGTTATGATGGGATAGAGTTTCAACGAATTATTAAATATTTTTGCTATCTGATCGATAGCAACAAGATCCGTTGTTCGATTATTTTCGCCGGTACAAGCAGTGCTAAGCGCCTTATTACATTTGGTAGAACCGCCGGTAAATTTGACGATGACGAGCAGATGTCTCGTCGACAAATGCGCCCCATTGAAATTAAGCCAATCCTTCCTAAAACGAAAAACTGGATTGCCTGTTGTAATTGGTTCATTCAACAAGTTGGGTTGCCAAATTTAACAAAGGATGAGCACAGTGAGCTACTTGATCGTATTTACCTTGCGTACAGTGAGCACACCATGAGTACAATGCGCGATTTATTTTTACGTAATAACACACGAAATGCAAAAAACTATGATCAGCTTATAGAAGCCTTATTTGAAAACTTTGAGAAATATGCAATTGGGGCTGTCAATCCATTTGATTATGAACTTTTAACAAAAAAACAATTAGATGCATATCTAAATGAGCAAGATAAAAACCTTAGAAGTCAGTTCTATTCGGGGTTATGCTAATGCGTTTCCCAATAAAACCCTCTTACTATGAAGCGGAGTCAGGTATTGGTTATGTACTTCGTTTACTTAAAAGAAATGGCATACAATCAGAATCTCGCGTACTCAATAAGGCTATGCTAACCAGTATCATCAAAGGTAGATCAACAAAGAACGGACTCCTTGATCACCTTATTCCTATAACTCGCACTTTATCATCATTAAAGATAAAGTGCTGGACACATGCGAGATTGCTAACGCCACAAGTTTGTCCAGATTGTGTTAACCAATATGGGTATTTTAGGGCCCAGTGGCAAAATCCATTTTTACGACACTGTATTATTCATGAGTGTGCCCTGTTATCCGAATGCCCTCATTGCAATTCACCGCTGCAATTTACCATTAATCTTCTAAATGGCCGCTGCACATCACCTTTGTGCGGCTTACGCTTAACGCATATGCCATTGAATAATCAATTAAAATCACCTGAACAAGTCCACGATGCATACCTCATAGCTAAAGTGATAGTTGACGATAGTAATACACGAACGAGTTTCCCACCAAAGGAGATTACCTCCACATTATTAAATAGAGCGGCTGATATTCTTAATAACCCAGATAGTGCTAGAGTATTCTTAAGTGAAAGGGCTAAACGTGTACCAACAGATCTACCGTTGAACATTGAGTTTCACAAAATTGAAATTATTGTTCAGAATTTGCTATGTGAATGGGGGTCATTATCCACACTATATGAAATGTATAATAGCGAGTATATTCGTTCAAAAGCTCCCATAACTCAGCTTTGGTTTGAAGCTCAAACAGCCTCCTCTATAATTGGGATAACCTTTAAACAAATCGCTCTTTTAGTCGAAGTTGGATTGATAAGAACTGATTCAAAAAAGGCCTTAAGAACAGATACTCGCGTTGAAATATCAGGTGTTTATACCTTTTTAGCCGAGTTCAGCCACAATAAAGATTACGTCCCCCTTTCTGAGCTACGTCGCTTTATGGCTCTTCATAATATCTGTATAACTGATGTACTGATAGCTGCTAAAAATAAAGAATTATCAATAACATACAAACCTTCATTAGACTTAATGCATTCCATACACGTTTTGCCTGAAGCATTCGATACCTTTTGTAAATTACATACTCAACTTATAAGAGATAAAACGATGTCCGTTGCAAACGTAGCTGAAGTCACCGGTATACCAAAGGTAGAACTAATGAGGTTGATTAATACCGGTAAGCTCAGGCCCGTTTACATTCATGGCAATAATTCAAAACGTATACTTAATTGTGATACTTTGAAGTTGGCGAAAACGCAAAACAAACAGCTATCACTCGACATTTAGTACTTTGTAATTTCAACTTTAATTTTTAGGCCGAGACATGTTCTCGGTCTATGCTTTATTAATAACAATACCGGCAGTTCACTAAAACTAATCGACTGAATATCAATAAGTTTAACTTTCCCTTTTTTAATAAAGGTTTAGTAACTTCATCCATAACTAAACCTAAATCAAACCAAATTTGAATTAACTCAACATTACAAATGAAGCTTCGCATATCTGCATTTTAACTTTCACTTAAATGGCTTCATTTCTCTTTATCCTAAAAATCCATTTTCTAATCGATTTACTACACTTTTACTAAGTAAATATTAGCGTATAGTGTTCGCCACTAATTTACCGAATACAGAATCTACTTAATTATGTGCTCATTAAAATCAAGTCAGAGTTCTTCAGTGGCAGAATGAGAATCTGCAAGGCAGAATGAGAACTTTTTGGCTGGATGAGAATTTGTGTTGGGGCAGTTTTTAGCTATAAATAATTCTCAATTTAAGAGGCGCAGTACCGATAAAGAACACAAGCTAAGTTATTGTTTTGAAATCTTATTACATGGCTGAGATTCTCAAGTTATATGGCGCCGATCAGGAGAAAGTGATGCTTAATAATTTTAAAACTAAAAAGCTAATACGCTCATGCTTCGCTATAAGTATGCTGTTTTTATGTAGTTGCTCAGCATCCTTTACGTATAACAATTTAAGTTGGCTTTCATCGTTTTGGGTTGATGATTATATTGATTTGAATAAAAAACAAAATGAGCAGCTAAAAGATATAATTAAGACCACTCAAACGTGGCATAGACGTACTCAGTTACCTGCATACAAGCTAGATATACAAAATATTAAAACGCTTTTTAATCAATCACTCGAAACCGATCAATTAAAAGAACAAGTCGTTTTTGCAAAAAAGCATTGGCAAAACTTACTTGAGTACGCACATCTTCCTCTTGCAGAACTAGGTGCAACATTATCTGATGAGCAACGAGATGAACTTTTAAATAATATTCAATCACAAATTGATGAAGAGCGAGAAGAGTTTAACGATCAAACTGCGCATGAGCGTAAAGCCGAGCGTTTAGAGTCACAATTTGAATACTACGAAGAGTGGGCGGGTAAGCTCAGTAAAGGGCAAAAAGCGTTAATAACCACGGCCAATGAGCAACATCAAGATTCAAATACGCTTTGGCTAGAGTACAAGCAAAACCGGTTAGATTCTGCTAAACAAATATTTGAAAATAAAAGCTTAACGCAAAGCCAGTTTATTGATCAATTGAGTACGGTAATAAAAGAGCGCGAGCTTTATATGAGCCAAGAGTTACTCAAAATAAATGAAGAAAACCTTAATTTATATATAAGCTTACTCTACGAATTAAATATGGCGTTGAGCGTAAAGCAACGCCAAAATGTAAATGATCAATTTGATGAGTTAATCGAAACCTTAAACGATATAATAGAAAGCTAATTTAATGCATGAATTATTTAAGAGCTGTTTTGACAGTGTTATTTTTAAACCGCAGACAGTGTTTTTGTAAAGGCAATATATGGTTACTGATTTAAAAAGTATCTTAAACTCATGGTATCCCGAAAGAGATAATCAAGAATGGGTTTTAGCTACTTTGTATAAAATAGAAGGCTCTAGTTACAGAAAACTAGGCGCTATGATGCTTATTTCTAGCCTAGGCGAGCGCTTAGGGATGCTTTCGGGTGGCTGTTTAGAAGCTGACATACAGCGCCATGCTAAACAAGTAATGAGTACTTTAACAAGTAAAACCATTAGTTATGACGCAACAGACGAAGACGATTTAACATTTCAGCTTGGCATTGGTTGTGGGGGCATAGTACATATTTTACTGCAGCCCATTCACAAAGCTAATGACTATTTACAGTTAGAGCTTGTATCTAAAGCACTTAATGAGAATAAACCAGGGCGATACCTTCAACAAGTAAGCCCCATTTTGCCAGCGGGTAGTGGCGTATTTACGCAAAATGATGAGCCACATGGTTTATCAATGAACCGCAAAGCGCAATTGGTAGAATTACAAGGCGCTACGTGCTTGCAAACCTCTATTTATCCGCCGCCTCATTTACTAATAGTCGGTGGTGGCGCTGATGCATTGCCTGTTTATGCTCTAGCAAAGCAGCTTGGTTGGAGTGTAACTGTATGGGACACACGCCCTGCCAATGCAAAAAGGCAATATTTTAAAAATGCAGATGCTATTTTACGCTCTACACCGAGTGAGTTAAAAGAATATTGTATAACTAATAAAGTCGATGCTGCTATTTTAATGGCTCACAGCGTTGAACTAGATGCAATTACGCTCAGTCAATTTGCTGATGTTGCTTTTAAATATATAGGGTTACTTGGGCCTAAGCACAGACGCGAACAGGTACTAGAGCATGCAAGTACAACACGTGAACAAATTAAGGCTCCTGTGTTTGGTCCTGTAGGGCTAAATTTAGGTGGGGATTCGCCAGAGAGCATAGCGCTTTCGCTCATTAGTGAAATACATGCGGTGCTTAGCAATAAAAATGCACAGTCGTTAAGTAATTGGGGTCAAGAGCTGTGCTAATTGCAAAAGTAGTGCTGGCAGCAGGTCAATCATCTCGTTTTGATGGTTGTAAACTAATAGCCGATGTGGGCTTAGGGCAAACAATGATTGAGCGAGCAGTTGAAGTGCTGCAAGCGCTTGATGATTCACCCGTATATGTAGTTACAGGAAAGTGGCATGCAGAGGTAGTAAAGGCACTCAGCGGGCATTCAAATATACACATTATTGAAAACAAACGGTGGGATGACGGCTTAGGTGTTTCAATTGCTGTCGCTTCGCAAGCGCTATCTAAACACCCTGCTTATAATGGAATTTTATTTATGCTTGCCGATCAGGTTGAGCTTAAAACGCAGGATCTAGCTGCATTAGTTACAGGTTTTACACGTGAACCCACGCGCTGGTGTGCAAACTATGGCGAGCATTTAGGTGTACCCGCTATATTTCCAGCGGTTGATTTATCAAAGCTTACAAGCTTAACTTCTGATAAGGGGGCACAGCAATTACTGCGTTCCAGCAGTGAAGTCGTCAATACAATTAATTTAAGTAGTGCGAGTGTAGATATAGATACGCAACAGCAGCTGAGTAATTTTATAGCGAAGCATGAATTAAAAGTACACAAAAAGTAATTGAATTATATCAGTTGTAACTACGATTATGTTTAAAGTATTTAGCTGTGAGTACAATGGGTATTACACAGTAAATGATGTTTTTAGAGTGAGTAGTTACAACAATTTTAACGGTAAAAGCCAACGTATTAACTAATATTGGGGCTATAAAGCTTAATCAAGGGGCAAGCTATGGTGACGTTTACAATTAATGGCAAGGTGGTTGAATCACACGCAAGTGAAGATACACCATTGTTATGGGTTATTCGTGATGAAATTGGATTAAAAGGGACGAAGTTTGGTTGCGGTATTGCAATGTGTGGTGCGTGTACGGTGCATTTAGATGGGCAAGCAACTCGCTCATGTGTTTTACCAATTGGCGCAATTGCAGGAAAAAACATTACCACAATTGAAGGGCTTAATAACGAACACCCACTTCAAAAAGCATGGGTTGAAGAGCAAGTACCACAGTGCGGTTATTGTCAGTCTGGGCAAATAATGCAAGCTGCTACATTACTTGCTGCAAACCCTAGCCCGTCAGATGAAGAAATAGTAAGCCACATGAATGGCAACTATTGCCGCTGTATGGCTTACAAGCGTATTAAAACGGCTATTCAACGCGCTGCAGATGAGTCACAAAGTGTAGTAAATATATTTGATCCAAATGCACAAGACGCTTAACTGGAGCCGATAATGAAAAAATTATTTCAAAAAAATAGCGAAACCGTTAATTTAAATCGTCGCTCGTTTATGATTGGCACTGCTAGCGCAGGTTTAGTCATGGCGTTTGCCCCTGCGTTATTTTCGGGTTCGCTCAGTGCAAAAGAATCAATTGCGCAACAGGCTTTCTCACCAACCATTTGGTGGACTATGAGCAGCGATGGCGCCGTAGAAGTAAGTATTGCTAAAGCTGAAATGGGTCAACATATTGGTACTGCTCTTGCGCGCATTGTAGCTGATGAACTTGAATGTGATTGGGATAAAGTATCAATTACCTACGTAGATACTCACGAAAAATGGGGCTACATGGTTACCGGCGGTTCGTGGTCAGTGTTCCAAAGCTTTAAGCCTCTGTCGCAAGCGGGTGCTGCGGGCAGAATTGCGTTAATAGACGCAGGCGCGAAAATGCTAGGTATGGCTGCGGATAAATGCCACGCTGAAAAAGGTTATATTGTATCGGGTGATAAATCGGTTAGTTACGCTGATATTGTTAAAAAAGGCGAGTTTAATCGTACATTTACCAGTGATGAAGTTGCAAACCTGCCGCTAAAACCTGCAAATAAACGTCACTTAACGGGTCTTAAACAAGACTTTAAAGCGCTCGATATACCGGCTAAAACTAATGGTACTGCGGTATATGGTATAGATGTAGAAGTTGAAGGCATGCTGTACGCGCGCCCAGTAATACCGCCAACCCGTTATGGCAGTACGGTGACAAATGTTGACGATACAGCAGCAAAAGCGATTAAAGGCTACAAAGGTTATGAAGTTTTAAATGACCCTAGTAACACAGTGCAAGGCTGGGTTGTTGTACTTGCGGACAACTACCCAAGTGCCATTAAAGCAGTAGATGCTTTAAAGGTGAGTTATAAAAAGGGTGAGTCGGCAAATATATCTGAAGCTGATATTCAAAACGAAGGTAAGCGATTATGCGAGCAACGCGACTCGGGTACTTTGTTTGTTGATGAAGGCGATATAAAGAAAACCCAAGCCGATGCCAATGAATCGTTAGAATCAATGTATACCACAGCAACAGCGAGTCATTATCAGCTAGAGCCACTTAATGCAATTGCCGAATTTAAAGACGGTAATTGGATTATTCATACGGGGAACCAATGGCAATCGCTTACGTTACCTGCTATTGCAAAAGCACTTGAAGTCGCCCAAGAGAAAGTGATTATTCGCCCTTATTATTTAGGCGGTGGTTTTGGTCGCCGACTATTTGGTGATTGGACTGTACCGGCAGCCCTAACTGCAAAAGCAGTGGGTAAACCAGTAAAGCTAGTATTTACACGCGCAGACGATAGTTTATTTGATCAGTCTCGCTCTGCATCTGCTGCAAAAATGACAGCTTCGTTTGATAAAAACGGCACTTTCACAGGAATGGAACATGCATTTGCGGCAGGTTGGCCTACCAAAGCAATGGCAACCGGATTTTTAGCTCCAGGTGTTGATGGTAAAGGTAAATTTGATGCGTTTTCAGCATCGGGCGCCGATCATTGGTATAGCATGAGCAGTCATCGAGCACGTGCTATTAATAACGAAGTTGCACAAAGCACCTTTACTCCAGGCTGGTTACGCTCAGTAGGACCAGGTTGGATTGCATGGAGCCTTGAGTCGTTTATTGACGAAATTGCCCATAAGCAAGGCAAAGATCCGGTTCAATTTAGAATCGAAATGTTAGATGGTAAAGGCAAGCAAGCAGGTAAAGCACCTGAGAGTGTTGGTGGAGCGCTACGTTTACGTAACGTACTTAAGACAGTGTCTGATAAAGTCGCTTCTGTTAAATTAGCGAAAGGTGAAGGCATTGGTTTTTCAGTGAGTTCGGGGCAAGAGCGCACAATGCCAGCTTGGCTTGCAACCGCAGCACATGTTCATGTTAACCGTGATAGTGGTAAAATAACGCTTAAAAAGCTTTATGTTGTTGTAGATGCAGGCTTAATTGTTCATCCTGATGGGGCATTGGCGCAAATTGAAGGCTCATTATTATGGGGCAGCAGCCTTGCTTTACACGAGTCAAATACGTATAAAGATGGGCAAGTATCGGCTACTAACTTTAATACTTATTTACCGCTAAGAATGCAAGATGTACCAGATATAGACATTGAATTTTTACAAAGTGATGAGTTTCCGGTTGGTTTAGGTGAGCCTGGGGTTATAGGTGTTGCGCCAGCCATAGGTAATGCCGTATTTAATGCCGTAGGTGTGCGTTTACGTGACCTACCAATGAAGCCAAGCGCAGTTAAAAAAGGCTTGGATGCGTAAAGCATAATTAAAATAGTTAAAGGGGCCTGTTTTAGAAGGTTCCTTTAGCTATTACACGTATTTTTGTAATTATTATTTTATATCAATAACTAAAGCAGTTTAGGTAGTGATGGCTTATTGATATTAGTTAAGGTTTGTTTATGCTAATCGACCCAACAGGGCGAGAGTTTAGTTACTTGCGTTTGTCTATTACTGACGTATGCAATTTTAAGTGTGTTTATTGTTTACCCGACGGTTATCAAGGCGGGAGTGACCGTGGTTTTTTAAGTGTGAATGAAATTAGTAATACGCTTAAAGCATTTGCTCACCATGGTATTGAAAAAGTAAGGATCACTGGCGGAGAGCCCACCTTACGTAAAGATTTTATAGATGTTATTCGCGTCGCAAAAGATATTGCAGGTATTAAAACAATTGCAATGACCACCAATGGCTTTTCTCTTCATAAAAACATTCATAACTGGGTAGATGCAGGCTTAAATGCAATTAATGTAAGTATTGATACCTTAGACCCACGCATGTTTAACACTATTACTGGGCACGATAAATTTACCTCAGTAATGAAAGGTATTGATACCGCGCTTGAAACAGGGATTGATTCGGTAAAAATAAACAGCGTGCTTATGAAGCAATATAACGCGCAAGAGTTTGATACGTTTTTAAATTGGGTTAAGCATCGCCCCGTTACTATTCGCTTTATTGAGTTGATGCAAACAAACGATAACAAAGCCTTTTTTGATGCTAACCATGTTTCTGGTCAGGTGTTAAAAGCTCAGTTATTACAAACGGGGTGGCAGCAAGTTGCGCGTAGTGCATCAGCAGGTCCTGCTCAAGAGTTTGCACATCCTGATTATCAAGGCAGAATTGGTTTGATTATGCCTTACAGTAATGACTTTTGTAGTACCTGTAATAGGTTAAGAGTAACAGCCAAAGGGAATCTGCATTTATGTTTGTTTTCTGAAGAGGGTATTTCATTAAGAGAATATATGAACGATAGTTCAAACAGTGAATTAATGGCATTGCTATCGCGTTATATTAAAACCAAAAAGCCAACTCACCTTTTACACCAAGGTAATACAGGTATTACGACTAATTTATCCATGCTAGGTGGCTAGTTATTAAGGTTGCTTGATGAAGCTAAAATGCCAAACATGCTCCTAAAATGCATAACATTATCCTAAAAAAAGGTAATAACAGGGTTTATCTACATGGTTTTATATCGACAAGGCTTGTTAAATTATATTTTCCCGTTAAACTTAATTTTTATTTTTTATTAAGTGATTAGAATGGATATCGCGGCTCTTAATAGCACTAAATCATTAAGAAAGGACGTCCTGAGAGGGATGTGCCTTTGTTTTGGTTTTTTATCAGCTGGATTTGCGGGGCTTAATTTAACCGTAAATAACTTTCCATTGCTTGGCTATATCGAAATCTGTTTTTCTATTTATTGTATATTTACTTATATTTCACTTACACGCCGTCCACTACAGTTTTGGCAGTCGGTTGTGATGTGCACACTTATCACGTCCATAGTTATTTTAGCTACAGCTTTAGCATCTCCTCGTAACGGTGTATTTGTATGGTCGTTTGCATTACCTATTTTGTACTATCTGTTGTTAGGTAAACAATATGGTGTAATTTTCTCTGCAACTTTATTAGCTATCCAAATGTTTATTTTAGGGAGTAAATCTACACTTTCACCCTTTGAAACCTTTAACTTATCCCTAAATTTGATTTGTGCTTATTTTAGTATTTGGGCGATTTCTCATGTTTTTGAAGGGAGTCGTTCACATTTTTCAAAGCGACTTAAAAATTTAGCGTTACTTGATCCATTAACGGGTGCAGGTAATCGCCTTTCAATGAGCCACTACTTTGAAGTAGAACTACAAGATAAGTCACAGTTATATTTATTTTTACTCGATTTAGACTTTTTTAAACAAGTAAATGACGAGTACGGACATGGCGTGGGTGACCAAGTACTTGTCGAAGTGGCCACTTTACTAAGGGTAGCACTTGGCAGGGGGTACGTATTTAGAGTTGGCGGTGAAGAGTTTGCTTTATTTAGCTCTTTTGCAAATGAAGAGGCTGCACTAGATACCGCTGAACAAATAAGAGCACGTTTTGAAAATACAACTTTTGATATTGATGGCCTTGCTATCAATATTACAACGAGTATTGGAATCGCAAAATTTAAAAGTACTAATTCATTGGAAAGCTTTGTAAACCAAGCGGATAAACAGTTATACAAAGCAAAACAATTTGGTCGTAATAAAGTGTATTGTAAGCTTTAAAAAGATCACGACTGTGAGGCGGTAGTTGCTTAAGTTACCTTACCTAATACATTATCTAATACATTTGCTCGAAGTTAGGGATCCCGTTTTCCCAAATTGGTTTATCTTTTCCTATATGTTCGCGAACAGCATCAAAAAATAACCGAGTTCTTACCGGCAAATCTCGATGCGGATACACGGCATACATCGCACTAAACTCCATGAGTTTCACATCAGTCAATAAAGGCACTAGTTTACCCTGTGATATTTCATCACCAATAATAAATGCAGGGGCGACAAAGTAAGTGGTGCCCGATAATGTTTTCATCAGTAATGACTCTGCATCGTTTGCTCTAAACACACTTTTTATTTTTTGCTCGCAAGGCTCACCTTTACTGTTGTAGTAATCTATAGCATCTATCCGAATAGAGTTACTGGCGTAGCTTGCTGCTGGCAATTGTGCTAAATCTTCCATTGCTTTGGGTATACCATAAGTGTCTATGTACTCTGGTGCTGCAACAATGAGTAAGCGATTACGCGCTATTTTACGTGCAATAAGGGATGAATCTTTTGGCTCACCAACACGAAATGCTAAATCAAACCCTTCAGAAACTATATCTACTAATCTATCGTCTAAGCGCAGTTCAACTTCTACTTGCGGAAAGCGTTTTTGAAAATCATTAAGTACAGGTTGTAAATAACGGCGACCAATGAGTGTTGATGACGTGATTTTTAACACCCCGCGTGGCTCTAAATGGTAGTTTTCAGCCATACGTACTGTTTCGCCGAGCAACTCTCTAAGCTCAGCGGCTTTTTTTATCATTTCGGCGCCCGCCGCTGTGAGCGAAAACGAACGCGTTGTGCGGTTAAGCAACCTAACGCCTAGCTCATCCTCTAAACGGCTAATTTGCTTAGATATAACAGAGCGATCTATGTTGCGTAATTCTGCAGCTTTTGCAAAAGAGCCTTGCTCAACCACTTCAAGTAACATTAAAAGTCGACTTGTTGTATCCATTATTACACCTTAACTAATCTATTGATGCCATTTTGGCATTAATGAATTTAAAAATCTATGGTTTTTACACACGGGTTTAATCCGTATTATGCGAGGCTAATCAACAATGGAGCGTCTTCATGAACAAACATCTAATTGCTGCAGCACTTACTGCGGCATCTTTAACACTAGCAGGTTGTGCTGATGAGAGCACAGCTCAATCAGCACCTGCACAGCAACTTCAACCAATTGATGTAGCACAGGTGCTTGTTAAGCCAGTACAAAGCTGGCACACATATACAACTCGTTTAGAGTCTCCACAAGAAGTTGCCTTAATGCCGCGTGTATCAGGAATCATCGATAGCATTGAATTTAAAGAAGGCGACGTGGTTAAAGAAGGCGATGTTTTATTTCAATTAGATGCTCGCCCATTTGCTGCTGTGGTTGCTAGTTTAAAAGCGCAAATCAACAGCGCACAAGCTGCCTTAGAGCAAGCTAAAAGTGAAGACAAACGTGCGGTACGATTATTAGACCGTAAAGCAATCTCAACTGAGCAAGCACAAGCGCGTACTTCAACATTACGCCAACGCGAAGCACAGCTTTCTGCACTTCAAGCACAACTTACATCAGCAGAACTTGATTTAGAGTTTACATCAGTTGTATCACCAATTGACGGCATTATTTCTCGCGCAAATATTACTAAAGGTAATAACATACTTGCGGGTCAAAGCGTATTAACGTCAATTGTTTCAAACCAAGCTATGTACGCTTATTTTGATGTTGATGAACGCACATGGAATCACTCTTTTAATGATGTTTCTGCTGCGAGCCATCAAACTGTTGTAATGCAAAAAGTGGGTCAAAGCGATTTTGCATACAAAGGTTACATTAACTTTATTGATAACCAAATTAATTCATCAACAGGTACATTACGTGTACGTGCAGTATTTAATGAAGACAGCAACCAGTTACGCGCAGGCTCGTTTGCACGTATTAAGCTTGCTGCCAACTCTATTAGTGACGCGATTATTATCCCAGAACGCGCAATTGGTACCGACTTAAAAAATCGTTTTGTATTAACGGTTGGCGAAAACAACGTACTTGAATACAAACTAATCACTACTGGTGAGCGTTACGGTGCATTACGTGCGGTTACATCGGGCCTTAATGAAGGTGATGTTATTGCTGTAAATGGCCCAGCTCGCGTAGGCCCTGGTATGCCAATCTCTCCGCAAACAGTAACAATTGATACAAGTGGTGTGGCATTTACATTGTCAAATGACAACGCACAATTTGTGGCTAAGCAATAAGGTTTATTGATGAAATTTTCGCATTTCTTTATACAGCGTCCAATATTTGCGGCCATGCTGTCATTGGTTATTTTAATTGCTGGTGGTATATCACTATTCCAATTACCAGTAAGTGAATACCCAGAAGTAGTTCCTCCAACAGTGGTTGTTACCGCTAATTACCCGGGTGCTAACCCGACCGTTATAGCGCAAACAGTTGCCACACCGCTGGAGCAAGAAATTAACGGTACTGAAAACATGTTATATATGTTCTCGCAAGGTACCAGTGATGGCCGCATGACACTAACGGTGACATTTGCATTAGGTACCGATTTAGATCGTGCTCAAGTACAAGTACAAAACCGTGTAAACAGTGCGCTTCCGCGTTTGCCAGAAGAAGTACAACGTTTAGGTGTTGTGGCTGAAAAGTCATCACCAGATTTAACCATGGTAGTGCATTTATACTCACCTGAAAAAACGCATGACACAGCTTACTTATCTAACTATGCTGATTTGCATATTAAAGATGAAATTGCACGTTTACCAGGCGTAGGTGATATTCGCATGTTTGGTGCTGGCAAATACTCAATGCGAGTATGGCTAAACCCAGATGCGCTTGCTGCACGCGAATTAACTGCAACAGATGTAGTAACAGCACTTCGCTCGCAAAACCAGCAAGTTGCTGCCGGTAGCTTAGGCGCGCAACCAATTTCAAACGACAGTCAGTTTCAAATATTGTTAAACGTTAAAGGTCGTTTAAACAGTATTGAAGAATTTGAACAAGTTATTATTAAAGTGGGCGATGAAGGTCAGTTAACGCGTTTATCTGATATAGCCCGTGTTGATTTAGGTCAAGATACATACGCGCTTCGTGCTGAGCTTGATAACCAACCAGCACTTGCAATGCCAATATTTCAACGCCCTGGTTCTAACGCTATTGAGCTATCTGATCAAGTACGCGAAACAATGGCGCGCTTATCTAAAGATTTTCCTACCGGTGTTGAATACGACATTGTGTACGACCCAACGGTATTTGTTCGCGGCTCAATTGAAGCGGTAATTGCCACTTTGCTTGAAGCCATTGTACTGGTAGTTATTGTTGTTATTGTATTTTTACAAACGTGGCGTGCATCAATCATCCCGCTAATAGCCGTGCCTATTTCACTTATTGGTACGTTTGCAGTAATGCAGTGGTTGGGTGTGTCGATTAATACCTTATCGTTGTTTGGCTTAGTACTGGCTATAGGTATTGTTGTAGATGATGCGATTGTAGTTGTTGAAAACGTAGAGCGTAATATCGAAAAAGGCTTATCGCCACTTGAAGCAACCCGCGTTGCAATGAGCGAAGTAACAGGCCCTATTATTGCAATTGCGCTAGTACTAAGTGCTGTATTTATTCCTACTGCGTTTATTACCGGTTTATCAGGTCAATTTTATAAGCAATTTGCACTTACAATTACAATTTCGACTATTATCTCAGCGTTTAACTCATTAACGTTATCGCCTGCGCTTGCTGCATTGTTATTAAAACCGCATGATGCAAAACCAGATGCGTTCACGCGTTTACTTAATAAACTGTTTGGTCGTTGGTTGTTTAAACCATTTAACCGCGTATTTAATCGTGGTGCTAAAGGTTACGAAAAACTGGTACAAAAACTAATTCGTATGACCGTTGTTGTAATGGTGGCTTACATTGCACTTGTTGGTGGCACAATTAAGTTATTTGATGCTGTACCGGGTGGCTTTATTCCACAGCAAGATAAACAGTATTTAGTGGCGATTGCGCAGTTACCTGATGCATCAAGCCTTGACCGTACTGAAGATGTGCTTTCTCAAATGCAGCAAATTGCATTAGAAGTACCAGGCGTTGCACATACCGTTGCATTTCCTGGTTTATCAGTGAACGGTTTTACTAATAGCCCTAACAGCGGCATTGTATTTACACCACTTGAAAGCTTTGACAAACGTACCGATCCAAGCCAATCAGCGATGGCGATTGCTGCCGAGTTGAATAAACGCTTTGCTGCCATTGATGAAGCATTTGTAGCGGTATTTCCACCGCCGCCAATTCAAGGTTTAGGCACTACCGGCGGTTTTAAACTGCAAATAGAAGACAGAGCTAATAAAGGGTTTGAAGCCTTATTTAATAGTCTGCAAGCTGTTATCGGTAAGGCGCAACAAGATCCTGCATTAATGGGCTTGTACTCAAGCTTCCGTATCCAAGTTCCACAAATGGATATTGATATTGACCGTGAGCAAGCGCTAATTCAAGGCATTCCACTTGATGAAGTATTTGATGCACTGCAAATTTACTTAGGCTCTGTGTACGTAAATGACTTTAATATGTTTGGTCGTACGTACCAAGTAAATGCACAGGCTGATGCTGACTACCGCTTAGACCCTGATCAAATACTTAATTTAAAAGTACGTAACCGCTCAGGTAATATGGTGCCTCTAGGCTCTGTATTAACAGTAACACCAACCATTGGTCCTGACCGTGTTATGCATTACAACGGTTACCCAAGTGCAGAACTAAATGGTAGCCCAGCGCCAGGTTACAGCTCTGATCAAGCACAAGTTGCTATTGAAAAAGTACTCGCAGACACACTACCAACAGGTATTGAGTATGAATGGACAGAAGTAACGTACCAACAAGTACTTGCCGGTAACACCATGGTTTATGTATTCCCGTTAGTTGTATTACTTGTATTTATGGTACTTGCAGCGCAGTACGAGAGCTTACGTTTACCACTGGCAATTATATTAATTGTACCAATGACTATTTTCTCAGCCTTGTTAGGTGTGTGGTTTGTTGGCTCTGACAACAACATATTCACTCAAATAGCGTTAATAGTACTGGTGGCGTTGGCTTCTAAAAATGCAATATTGATGGTTGAGTTTGCAAAAGATAGACACGACTCAGGCTTATCGCATCTAGAGGCAATACTTGAGGCATGTCGTATGCGTCTGCGCCCAATATTAATGACGTCAATTGCTTTTACAGCAGGTGTTGTACCGTTAGTGCTTGCTACAGGTGCGGGCGCCGAAATGCGACACGCAATGGGTAATGCTGTGTTCTCAGGCATGATAGGTGTAACCGTGTTTGGCCTATTGTTTACGCCAGTATTTTATATGTTAGTTACTAACAAGAAAGAGAAAGCGCAGGAGAATACTCATGACTAAATTGATGCAAAAAAGACTTAAAACAAGTCTAACTGCCAGTGCGGTATTAGTCGCTGCGTTTTTATCAGGATGTGCGAGTAAAATAGACACCATGAGCGAGCAAAAAGCGGTTAACGATTTTGTCGCTAAAGCTAATATTGCAAGTAACGTTAGCGTTGCTGATGAAACAAACTGGTGGAAAAAGCTTAATTCTGATCAACTAAATGACCTTGTTACTGGTGCGCTTGCAAATAACTATAATTTGCAAACAAGCCAGTTAACACTTAAAAGTGCATTAGCGCGATTAGGAGAGCAAAAAGCCCAATACTTACCGCAAGGTGGCGTAAATGTTGGTGCAGCTCGAAGCGATGCACCAAGCGTGTTTGACCGCCAATCAAGTGCAAACGTTGCACTTGATTGGCAGCTAGATTTATTTGGTCGCATAACAGCGTTGGTTGATGCTGCAAATGCATCGGCCATGAGCCAAGCAGAGCAAGTACGCTTATTACAAATTGAAGTTGTTTCGTCAGTTGTTAAAGGCTTTGTAAGTTATCAAGGTAATGTTGAAAAGCAGCACATTGTTACGCTTCAAATAGAAGCGCTTGAGCAAAGCATTGAGGTTCTTCAAGCCCGTGTGGACGAAGGTGTAGCAAACGAGCTTGATTTAAACCGTACGATGGCGCAGCTTAGGCAGCAACAAGCATTAATGCCTGCTATTGAGTATGCAAAATACAGCGATTTATCTGCCCTTGCAGTACTAAGCGGTAAGTTAGCGCAAAATATTGCTATTGAAAACGAGCAAGGTGTGCTTGAACGTGACTTTAGCGTAGCACTAAAAAACGCGAATAATGCCATTGCCTTGCGCCCTGATATTAGCCGCGCGCTGTTTGATTTTAGCCAAGCAAATAGTTTAAGTGTTGCAGCTAGCAAAGCGTTATTACCCGATATTAGCTTATCTGCATTTGCAGGGGTTGTGAGTATAGACAGCACAGGCTTAAAAAATACCGATCAGCAGTGGCAAGTAGCGCCGCAATTGCAATGGTCGTTATTAAGCTACCCAGCATTATTAGCACAGCGCGACGCGCAGCAGTTTTTAAGTGAAGCCGCTTACAGCGATTATCAACAAGTGGTATTAACTGCACTAAGTGAAAGTGAACTTTCACTGCAATTGTTGGTCAATCAAGCACAGCAAAAACGCTTTGCCGATGAGCGCTATGACTTTGCTAATAAAGCATTTTTACAAGCACAAGCAATGTATGAAGAAGGTCAAATTCCTTACCTTGAGTTGTTAGATGCGCGTCAGGATGTTTTAATAGCACAAGAAAATGCTGTTGAAACAACAATTTCTTCATTGCTTTCCAAAGTAAATGCGTACCAGTCATTTAATGGGCAATGGAGCTATGCGTTAAACGACACTAATAAGTAGAGTTATATTGATGCCAAATACTGAAAATTTACATGAATACATTATCCCGCAAACAATGCGCGCTATTGTACTGCCAGAACCAAATGAAGCAATTGACTTAGCGGATGCTGAGCTGCCTGTTCCTATTTGTGCAGATAACGAGCTGCTTGTAAAAGTAGAGTACGTTGGTTTAAATCCAGTTGATGGTCAATTTGCTAAAACAGGCTTTTGTAAATGGCAGTATCCACACATTTTAGGCTTAGATGTCGTAGGTGCTGTGGTTAAAGCTAAAAAAGGTGTGTTTCCAAATGTTGGCGAGCGCGTTATGTGGCATGCCAACATTGGTGAGCAAGGCGCTTTGAGCGAATACACCAAGGTACCTAACTATGCAGTGTCGGTTGTACCAAATAACTTAAACCCAGCCATTGCAGCAACACTTCCATGCGCGGGTATGGCAGCACTTATTAGCTTAGATAAAATAGGTATTAGTGAAGGCGATACTATTTTTATTGAAGGCGGAGCCGGAGCGGTAGGGCAGTTTGCTATTCAATATGCAAAACAGCGCGGTGCAGATGTATTTACCACGGCATCAAAGCGTAATCATAAATTGGTTAAGCAGTTAGGCGCTGATGTGATTTTTGACTATAGCGATAAAAAGCTATGCGAAAAAATACGCAGAGAACTTGGCCCACAAGGCTTTGATGCGGTTATAGATACGATTGGTGGTGAGTGTACTCAGCGTAATATTGAGTTAATGCGTTTTTGCGGACGTATTGCCTGCTTAAATCCGCTACCTTGTTTTGATCAAGACTTAATGTATCACCGAGCGCCCAATATTAGCGTTGTGTCTATTGGCGGTGCATGGCTTGCTAATAGTTTATGTTCGCAGCAGCGTTTGAGCTTTATGGGTAATTTGTTACTAGAAGGGGCTGTTAGTGGCGACATTAAACACCCAGAAATAACGCCCGTAGATTTTAGTGCTGAGTCAGTATCGCAAGCGCTTAATAAACAACTTGCGGGTGGCTTTACCGGCAAGCAAGTTGTTAAAGTTGCTAAGTGAAGCGCTTATACAATTTGATTTAAGCTTAGGTGATTTTAGCTAGTTTTAGCTAAATTAATTGCTTATGTAGCCTCTATAAATTAAATAAAAACGCAGCCTATTTGTGCTGCGTTTTTTTATGCCCATCAAAAAATAAATACAGCGCTAGGGTCTGTTGATCTTTCAAGGTTGAATTTGCAGCAGTCTGTTTGGTATTTATACCAATCTGCTTATATACGGGGTCTATTTAACGTTAAAAAAATTACGCTAGAACTAGGCAAAAATTTTTGTATCTAGTTGTTCTAAATAAAAAATTTTTAACGACGTTATAGTGCAATTTAATTCGTTAAATTGATCAAAGATTTATGCAGGTTGGTATTAGGCAAGGCAGAGCCAATGTAGTGTGGTTATTCCCCATAAATGGGCGATAACGTAGCATTAATTCCAAACAGGCGCTGCCCAAAAGGTTCTTCCTAGGGGCTATTTACTCTTTGTTGCCTGCATAGATGTAGGTAAGGGGCGTGAGCAGGACGCGGAAGCTTTGCTCGGTTTTTACTTAGCCCACTAGGTTACAAACCTCGCGCCGCGATTAAATAGTCCCTAGTTTGAACAAATTTTAATCCGCAAAAATCAACAGACCCTAGAGCTTTTGCTGTTTTATTCATCATTTTAGTTAAAATACTTTTTTTCAGCGTACAACTGTAAGCCTTTGTGTTTCAACAGTTTACGTTCAGGTAAAGAAAATAAATTGAAAAAACTGTTAATTAATTGAATAGAGCAATTGATCTAAACGATTTTTTATGACGTAATGTAGGTATTATTTAGCTGGTCGGATGAGTTCAATCATGAGTTTACGTACAAAATTAAAAAAAGTATTACCAAGTATATCTATCACTGAACAAGAAGCGTTGGACGCGGGTGATGTATGGCTTGAAGGTTCTATCTACCAAGGTAAGCCTGATTTCAGCGCACTTCGCGACGTACCTGCTGCTACATTAAGCACAGACGAGCAAGCATTCTTAGACGGTCCAGTAAAAGAACTACTGGGCATGATTGACGATTCAGTGATTCAAAATGGCATTCATTTACCAAATGACATCTTAGAGTTTTTGAAAAAAGAGCGTTTTTTCTCGCTTATCATTCCTAAGTCGTTTGGTGGTTTAGAGTTTAGCCCTTATGCAAACTCTACCATTGTTGGCACAATTGCGACTAAAAGCTCAGCAGTTGCGGTAACCGTAATGGTTCCTAACTCGTTAGGCCCAGGTGAGTTATTACTTCACTTTGGTACGCAAGAACAACAAGCACATTACTTACCACGCCTAGCAAATGGTACAGACATTCCATGTTTTGCATTAACAAGCCCAGAAGCGGGTTCTGATGCTGGTGGCATTCCAGACATTGGTACAGTTACTAAAGGCATGTATAACGGCGAAGAAGTACTTGGCCTTGAGATCACATGGGACAAACGCTACATAACGCTTGCACCTATTGCTACCGTACTTGGTTTAGCCTTTAAAGTAATGGACCCTAATGGTTTATTAGGTGGCAAAGAAAGCTTAGGTATTACCTGTGCACTTATTCCAAAAGAGCACCCAGGTGTAGAGCTTGGTAACCGCCACGACCCAATGGGTATTCGTTTTTACAACGGTACTACACGCGGTAACAAAGTATTTGTACCAATGGACTTTGTTATTGGTGGTCAGAAAAACATCGGCCGTGGTTGGCAAATGCTGGTTAGCTGTTTAGGTGCTGGCCGTGGTATTTCATTACCTGCGCTAGGTGTTAGTACAGCACAAGTTGCATTTAAATCAGCATCTGAATACGCAGCAGTGCGTGAACAGTTTGGTTTAGCCATTGGCCAGTTTGAAGGTATTCAAGAGAAACTAGCTGACATTGCAGGTAAAACATACCTACAAGAAGCAATGCGCGTACTTACAACTGAAGGTTTAGGCATGGGCTTAAAACCATCAGTAGTAACCGCAATCGCTAAATACCACATGACAGAGCTTGGTCGCGACGTACTCGATTCAGCAATGGATATTCAAGCGGGTAAAGCGATTCAAAACGGTCCACAAAATACATTAGCAAGTGGTTATGTTGCTCAGCCGATTGCCATTACGGTAGAAGGCGCGAACATTCTTACTCGTAACCTAATGATATTTGGTCAAGGTGTTATGCGTTGTCACCCATATTTACAATCTATGGTTGAGTCTATTCACAGCGAAGACAAAGGCGCAGATAAAGAATTTAACGGCATTTTGCGTAAAACAATTGGTTACAGCACAGCAAACAGCTTACGTGCTTTCCGCTTAGGTGTTTTACCATTTACAGCAAGCGCAAACTCTGAATTACCAGAAGTACGTGACTACGAAAAAGCAGTACATAAACTATCTGCAAAACTTGCAGTGTACGCAGACTTCTCGTTACTTGTACTTGGCGGTAAGTTAAAACAAGCAGAAATGCTATCGGCACGTTTAGGCGATGTAATGAGCTTCTTATATGCAGCTATGGCATCAATTAAATATTACGAGCAAAAAGTATCAAGTAGTGACCGTGAGCAAGCAGCGCCGTATTTCCATTACGCGACGCGTTTTGCACTACAAAGTGCTGAAGAAGCATTGCATAAGTTTTTAGATAACTTCCCTGCAAGTGGTACACGTAAGTTTATTCGTTTCATTACAATGAACTACTCAACTAAAATGCCAAAAATTAGCGATGATTTAATCCGCGAACTAGCTAAGCAAGCTCAGCTAGATACCGCATTTAAAGCGCAAATCACGCATTTAGTTAAACCAGTAGAGGGCGATGGCCATCATATTAATGAGCAAGCTTACAAAGCTAAAATGGCATCACTTGGCGAGCTGGCTAAAGTTAAAAAAGCACTACGTGCTAAAGTAATTAAACCAGGTATACGCTTTAACATCACGCTTGATAACGCACTAGCGGCAAACGTAATCACGCAAGCTGAGCACGTTCAGTTAATTGATTACAACATCAAACGTGAAAAAGCGATTCGTGTAGATGAGTTCGATTTTGATATGAACATACTAGACGATAACGCACAGCCGATTAATCCGCTTAAAAGCGTAGTTAATCAGTAAGCTAAAGTAATAAAATTCAATGATGCAAAGCGCCCGCAGTATCGGCGCTTTTATTGTTGAGTAAAAAATTAGTGTGGAGCCCCGCTTGTGTAAAAACAAGCGGGGCTTTTTTGTGTGTGCAATATTAAGACTGGGGCAATGACAGCTAATTTGATGGTGCCAGATTCAAGGTCGAAGTGCACCACCTCTACTAAACTATAAGTTCAGGAGGTGTGCCATGGGTACCCAATATTCACATTTATCTAACTTTGAACGTTGCCGTTTATTTGAGTGGTATCATTACCAAAAAATCAATACGTGAGGTGAGCCGATTACTAAATCGTTCACATAGCACCATTAGCCGAGAGTTAAAGCGTAATAAATATGATTATTACGTACCAACTTATTACCCTCATCCAGCTCAAATGTATTACGAAGTAAGGATAAGGGAGAGAGCTAAGCGAGTTAAACTTAAGTCTGTTGAAGCTCAACGATATGTGACTGATAAGCTCAAGCTTGGGTGGAGTCCTGAGATCATAGCTGGGCGAATAAAATTTGATAAAACCTTACCCAGCGTATCTCACGAGGCCATTTATCAATATATATACAAGAATGAACCATCACTTATTGTATATTTAGCTAGGCAACATAAAAAACGTAAGAAAAAATATCCAACCCGTAAAACGAAAACAGTTTGGGGTGAAAGATGTAGTATTTTAGACAGACCAGATGACATTAATCTCAGAAAAAACGTTGGGCATTGGGAAAGTGACTCTGTTGAATCTAGCGACAGAAAATGTGCGCTGAATGTGTTACTTGAACGAGTTTCTAGAGTGTGTCATATCACCAAATTACCATCTAAAAAAGCTCTAGCGACATCGAATGCAATATGTAAAAAACTATCTCTTTATCCACCGAGTTCTTGTTTATCGATAACTTATGACAATGGCTCTGAAAATACAGAGTTTAAAAAAGTAGAAGCCATTTTGAAAAATAAATCTTATTTTTGTGAGCCTTATCACAGCTGGGAAAAAGGTGCTGTAGAGCAAATAAATGGGTTAATTAGAAGGTATTACCCGAAGAAAACAAACTTTAGCAAAGTAAGCCATCAGCAATTAAAAAAAGTAGAGGAACAACTAAATAATCGGCCTAGAAAATGTTTAGGATTTAAAACACCAAATGAAGTCTATAATGAATTAGGTGGTGCACTTCCAATTAGAATCTAGGGGTCGGTTTGCTTGTTCAATTAGAGTGACTGTCTAGTTTAGTTTCTCTTAATTGAATTTGGCTGTTGGAGTTATTCTATAGTCTCGTTAGTTTCCTGCGTATATTTTAACCTTCGCCCACCAATTAAATTTTTGAACACCCTGTACTTTATATAGGTAATAAATTAAGTTAGGTTATATTTATTAAATTAATTATTATCTAAACTAATTGTAATGGAAGTTACATTTTTTAACTGTAAGGAGGTTTATGTGTTTGGTTTTTTCAAGAAATATGATGCTCATTTATGCTCTGTAGTGTCAGGGAAAATATTAGATAATGGTGAACCATTGGTGGGCGTTAAGGTTGAGCGCGAACTTATGTACATTGATGAAAAGAAAAGAATCGATAGTACCTTAACCGATAAGAATGGCTGTTTTACTTTACCTGTTGTTAATATTAGATCTAAAGCACCCGGATGGGCGTTCTGTGAGCAATTTACTAAGCAATTTATTTGGATTAATTTGAAAAGTAAATATCATGTTTTATGGAATGCCTCTTTATCCAGTGTAGAACCTATTCCAGCTTACGATAGAAAGCTATCTCAATTAAATGCCGACTTATCAAGCGAGCAAGTAGCATTTACTTTTACAAATAAAGACTCTCCTCATGTCCCTCATTGTGCCCGTAGCATTTGTCGTTGGGACACTGATTTTGAAATATTACATATCATTGAAGATTAATTTAAAAAATAAAAGGAATTTATAATATGCGTGATTTAACCCCTAAAATTGCAGTAATACTTGCTAATGCGGCTTATCAAATAAAAGATAAAGCTCCTAATGGAAGTTACGATACCCCTGCATTAGATTTGTTATCAAAAGATTTCGATTTTGATCTTTCCAATAATATAGTGCTAGGCACAAGTGGCTCCTTAATGGAGCATATTTTTAAACATAAAACAGGTTTTGCTGTAATAGGTACAGGTAAAAAAAGTGGTGATTATAACGGCCATACTGTTATTGCGCTTCGCGGTACAGCGAATAAGCGTGATGTCGTTACAGACATGCATTGTGGCTTAAGTACCAGTGCAAATAACTTACCTGCCCATGCAGGTTTTAACAAAACCTTTAATTCCATTAAGCCTGCACTTGAAGGGTACTTTACAAAAAACAGTTCAGGTCCCGTGCATTGTGTTGGGCATAGCTTAGGGGGTGCATTAGCCCACTTAACCGCTAATTGGTTGCACAGCAAACAAAATGGTCGACCAATTAGTTTGTATACTTTTGGCGCACCTCGTGTTGGTTATGCCGGCTTTGCCGACAAAACGAGTAATAGCTTACATCGCGTTTTTCGCTGTACACATTCAGCAGACCCTATACCCTTGGTTCCTTTTTGGCCTTTTGTTCATACCGAAGGTGAATATACATTAAATGCAGCACCTAACATCAATGCGCAAGCGCATAGAATGGCAGGCAATAGCCCAGGGTATATAAATACTGCCAGCGGCTTTAAAAGCTTTGCAGCAGTAAATAAACGAAGTGAACATTGGCATAAAGAGCAAGTACGCTTGGATTATGAAAAACGCCACCAAGCGAGTTTTACCTCAAAATGGGCACATCGATTAGGCGCAGCATTAATTACTTTATTAAAAGATACGGGTTTATTGTATGAAGTCCAACACATGATAACGGGTAGTTTAACCTTTTACGATAAAGTGGCTTTGTTGTTAACCAAGATAGCTCACATGCCAGGTAACTTTGCGGAGCAACAAAAAGGGATGTTAGGGCATATGTTAGTATTCGCAGGTAAGCCAGGGGTTGTTATCACAGATTTGTCATATAAATTCATTCGTTGGGTTTTATCAGTCACTCTTGAGAAAGTTGCTCAAGTTGCTGGTAGTGCAATTAGTATGCTTAAATAAAGACACGCAAGGTATCTAAAATAATCAAAAGGCAACTAACAAGATAATTGGACTCCCAACGTCTACACTGAAGTAGAAATTATTTTTCGGGGTTCAATTATGAATAAGTTAAGTAATTAAGAGGACATACATTGCTCATAAAAAGAGGAAAGTATCCTCTGATAAAGCTGTTGAACTAAGCCGCTACGCGGAGATCCTATTCTGACCATTTGAGCCACACTTACCTTGGGGTTATCCCATATTTGGAGGTAAGTCATGAATACACTCATTGAACAAGTCAAAACTGAAATAGCCTACCGTGGTTATTCACAAAGTACCTGTAAAAGTTACTGCGAGCATTTACTTAAACTCAGCCATTATTTTAATAAACCACTCGATTTAATTACTGATGATGAGCTGAATATCTTTTTTAAAGATCCCGCCATTCGCAAGCTCTCCAGAGCGAGTCAAAAAATACAAATAAACAGCATTTGGTTTCTGTTTAAGAATATTTTACATCGCCCACTGAACTTAGACATAGCCTTGCCTAAAGCGAAACCTCGGGCACCTACTTATTTATCGCGTGATGATATTCGACGACTTATAGAAAGTTGCACGGATATGCGCTTAAAAACATTGATAATGGTGTGTTATGGATGTGGTTTGCGTATTGGCGAACTGCTGCGCATCAAAGTGCAAGACATCGATGGACAGCGTAAAACCATTTTAATTGAACATGGTAAAGGAGATAAGTCACGCTATGTTGTTGTATCAAATAGCGTGCTAAATCAATTACGTTGTTATTGGAAAATGTATCACCCAACGGGCTGGATGTTTTATTCACGATGGTTAATGGATAAACCCATGTCACCCTCAAGCTTCAGAAAGGCATTGAAAAAACATGCACAAATGTGTGGTTTAAAGCACTGTAATCCACATGTATTACGCCATGCTTATGCAACACATCAACTTGAGTTAGGGATGCCGCTTCATCAACTTCAACATCAGCTTGGTCACAGTGACATTAGAACCACGCAAAGTTACTTACACTGGTTACCTGAATTAGGGCATGGTGGCATTGATTTACTCGCAAGTTGGGGTGAACAATGAGCGGCTTGCACCTCGCTGATATTTTAAACTCACATCTTGAGAATTATCGGCAGCACCACATAATGAGCTATCAGCAGTTACGAGTCTGCCAACATCTTCAATCATGCAGAACAGGTCAGCTCGGTTATCAAGCATGGCAATGTGATAACTGTAGTGAAGTACAACAAATTGGATGTAGCTGTCGAGATCGGCATTGCCCACGTTGCCAAGGTATGGCAACGGCTAAATGGGTGCAAAGACAACAAGAGGATTTACTATCGTGTCGCTATTTCCACCTTGTTTTTACGCTCCGGCATGAGTTGAATATCATTGCACACTATAGCCCAAGCGTGCTGTATCACTGTTTATTTAAAGCCACATGGCAAACGCTGAGTAAATTTGCGAAACGAAAAGGGCATGGTCAGTTAGGTATGACAAGCGTACTGCATACGTGGGGGCAAAATTTAAGTCAGCATATTCACCTGCATTGCTTGATACCCGCAGGTGCGCTTAATAAAGCGCAATGGCATGAAATAGAAAAAGGTTATTTATACCCCGTTAAAGCATTATCAACGGTCTTTAGAGGTAAAATGCTCGCGGCGCTCAATGAATGCGATAGTTCATTCGCGAAGGTAAGCACACCAACCAAATGGTGCGTGTATAGCAAAGCCTGTTTAACGTACAGTGAAAAGCTAGTTAGTTACCTTGCTCGTTATACCCGAAAAGGCGTGATGTCAGAATCGCGATTAGTGTCAGCGACTGAAGAAACAATGAGCTTTAAATACCGCGATTATGCAGATAACAACCGCGATAAAGTCATGACACTGAGTTGTGACGAATTTTTACGGCGTTACTTACAACATGTATTGCCGAAAGGGTTTATGCGTATTCGCCACTATGGATTTTTAGCCAATGCATGTCGTAAACAAAAGTTAGCGTTAATAAAGGCTCAAGTATCAGCAACCCCATGCAAAGCGGTGAAGCCGAAGGTAGAGCAAGAACGATTAATGCCCCATTGGCCTTGCCAGTCATGCAAGACGGGTACCTTACGATTTATTGGTGTGATGAATTTAGATGAGGCGACAAATAAAATAGCGCGAACGAGTTAGCAGCCTTGCTTGCTGCATCAAATCAATAAGTTAACCTGCTTAATTGCTCAGGCTAATAGCGACTGTGCGAGCGAAAAACATCCTTGCTTAACGGTTAAATATTCGGTTTAATGAATAGATAATAAATGCTGAGCAATGCAGGGAAAGCTTAAATTATAATAGGTAAGCTTATTAAATTAGCTGATTTAGCTAAAGCCTCTAAAAAGCAAATTCCCATAGCATAAACAACACCAACTCTGACACACCGAGCAGGTAGCGCCTCAGTCCAACAAGCGATTATGCAACACAAACTGCGTGTCGCATAAATACTAAAGTGTTATGTCTCTCATTAGACGAAGGAGTTGTCAAAATGGTATCAAAAGCCAATGTGTATTTCGATGAATCAGGCTTTACAGGAAATAATTTGCTACATAAGCAACAAAAGTATTTTTGTTACGCTTCCGTTGTTAGCGATGATGAAGAATCTGAAGCTCTAGTTAAGCATATAATACAAAAATACAGAATTCAAAATGGTGAAATAAAAGGAGGTAATTTAGTTAAAGGACGAAAAGGACGTAGGGCTATTGATGAAATTATGCAGTCTTTAAAAGGGCGAATTAAAGTTTCGATATCAGATAAAAAATATGCGTTGGCAGGTAAGTTTTTTGAATATATTTTTGAACCCGCTTTACAAAATAATAATATAATTTTCTACAATGCAAATTTTCATAAATTTGTAAGCACCATTTTGTACCTAGAGTTAATATCACGTGGCTCAATGGCTGAGGAAATATTTGAAGACTTTGAAGGGTTAATGCGTCGAGGTGATTTTGGCGGTTTAAAAGCTCTTTTTTCTTCTTCTAAGGATCCAAATATATCCTCAATACTTGAGTCTATTTTTGATTTTGCTTTATTGAACAAGAAAAGTGTTGTTGAAGAGCTTGAAGGCTATGCTGGTGAAGGTGCTGGAAAGTGGACTCTTGATTTAACTAATACAGCATTAGTAAGTCTTCTTGCACAGTGGGGACTTGAGTATGATGAGTTAACGGCTTATTGCGATAACTCTAAACCTTTAGATGAAGACCAAGATATTTTCAATGCTATGGTTGGAAATACCCAAAAGCATTTCAGTAGCATTGCTGGACAAGATTTACCCATAACATTTAATTTATCAGAACCCTTAAACCTTGTTGATTCGAAAGTAGTTTTCGGTGTACAACTAGCTGATGCTGTAGCTGCTGCATTTGTTTATGCTACGGATAGCGAGAACCAAGATGAATATGCATTGAAATGGCGAGCCATGGTTAAAGATGTTGTAATTTATGGAAGTGTTTTTCCTGATTTTGATCATGTAGACCTTAGTCGACTCGAAGTACAACGCAATTTAGTAATACTTCAAGAGTTGGTCGATCGGAGTAAAAATAAGCAATGCTTACTTGAAGGGATGAGTAGCTTCATGAGTTTTATTTCACAGCAACTTATTGAAAATCCTATGTTTGAAACCGAGACATAACAAGGGTTTTCAAGACGGACAAATTACAGTTGGCTTTTTGTTCGTGCCTCACTTATTTTAGCCAACTCCAATTTGCCGCTTAAAACGGCGTTGAGGCTGTAGAATTACTCTTTTTAGGAACGTATCCAACTATTCTTGGTTGGTTGCTTTTTAACCTTGAATCCAACTGTTCGCTGTGATCTAATAGTTATTATTCACCCACGGTAAACTGTTATGGCTAACTACAAGCCTGACTTATCCTGTCAAAATAAATTCATTCCTATCAATTTCGCTGAGCAAATTTTGCCTGGCACATTTGAATATGCCCTTTGTTATATCGTCGAAAATAAACTCGATTTATCGGGATTTGACGCGTGGTATAACAACGATAAAACAGGCGCGGCGGCGTATCCGCCTTCGGTAATGCTAAAGATTATTTTACTGGGCTATGCACATGGCTTTATCAGTAGTCGCCGAATTGCTAAAGCGTGTGAGACGAACATTTTATTTATGAGTGTGTCGGGTGATATCCAGCCGCATTACACATCTATAGCGGGCTTTGTGGCTAAAATGCATGAGCAGATTGAACCACTTTTTACGCAAGTATTGATGATATGTGATGAGGAAGGCTTGATAGGTCGCAACATGTTTGCCATTGATGGGTGTAAATTAAAGTCCAATGCGAGTAAAGAGTGGAGCGGCACATTCGATGAGTTAGGTCGAAAAAAAGCAAAACTAGAACGCGCAAGCAAACGTATTATTGAACGCCACCAATCACAAGATGGACTGAGTGAAGAGTTGATAACTCAGGATTTAAAACAAAAAGAGAAGCTGGATAAAAGTGCAGATAAAATCACCGAGTTCTTAGCCACTCACAAAGAAAAAACAGGCAGTAAAGGCAAGCCAGTTAAAAGTAATATCACCGACCCCGACAGCGCGAAAATGACGACCTCAAAAGGGACAATTCAAGGCTACAACGGCATCGCGATTAATGACGATAAACACCAAATCATCCTGCAAGCACAAGCATGGGGTTCAGTGGGCGAACAACAAACTCTGCAGCCAGCCGTTACACAATTAAAACAGCAACTCGCTAAACTCAATACAGAAAAAATGGCAGATAAACACACCATTAAATTCACCGCAGACAGCGGGTTTAACAGCGAAGTGAACCTTGAATATATGGCGAAAAGTGGGTTCGATACCTACATTGCGGATAATCAGTTTAGAAAACGAAATCCGCTGTTTAAAGACAGCGAAACATACGAAACAGAGCAAGAAAAGCGCCGACTAAAACGCAGTAAAGGCAAGCCACGGTTATTTACCTCAGACGATTTTCATTATGATGAAGCAACTCAAACCTGCCGCTGCCCCGCAGGCAATGATATGTGGCGAAGTGGGGTTAATGTAAAAAGTCATAACCAGCAATACACGCGATTCTGTGGTTACTTAAAAGACTGTAAAACCTGCCCGCTACAGCAGCAATGCATGCGAAAACCACCGATAGACAGGGGACGACAAGTTCAGTTTATAAATAATGAATCACGCAAAAAGCTGAGCTATGTAGACAAAATGAAAGTAAAAATAGACAGCCCAATCGGACGACGACAATACAGTAAGCGATTAGGCTGTATTGAACCCGTGTTCGGCAATATTACCGTCAACAAGGGCATGAATAAATTGACCTTACGGGGTCAAACGAAAGTTAATACGCAATGGCAACTGTATTGCCTTGTTCATAATATAGAAAAACTGCAAAACACGATGCCATTAAGAAGGGGAAGCCCTTTTAACCTCAAATAAGCCACTCAGACACCTGTAATCCCTTCCAAAACGCCAATTTAAACAACACCAAACACTTCTTTATATGCTGCGTAAAAATACAGTAATCGATTGAACCAAAATAGGAACTCAGCTATGGTTTGTTTATCAATAAAAACAAATAAAAAACGAGTTAATCTACAGGCTCGTTAGATTTACAGGAGTATAAAGTTGCATAGAGCATTACATCCACAACACCCTAATCCAACCTATAAGAATCAATTGATAGATTGTGCGGGATTTAAGGAGTTAGCTACTCAACTTGGCTTTGAAGACATGAACCTTTCGCCTAGTGCTCACTGTCCCGTTTGCAATAGAGATATGAAAGTAAAAGCTGGGCATACAAAAGCTAACGCACATTTTTACCATAACGATAGCCTATTTTGTCCTACAAAAGATCCCGCAGCACGCCCATATATTGGACTTAGCCCAACTAGACCAAATCCCCAAGTAGTTGCACAAAATCGAAACTTTGCGGACTTGAATATGGATAAGCTTTGGGCTAGAACAAAAGATATAGTTCCCTTATTGGACTTCAAGGAATTTATAGTGCTACTAGAAGTTGCAAGTCGACTAAATGTATACGGCTATGCCAATTTAACACCAGAATATTTACCATATGTATACGTAACACTATTAAATTTCTTACCAAGTAAAAGCTATAAGAAAAGGAGAAAATTGAAATTTTGTTTCTTCTATGAAGAAAGTGTGAAATCGTACGATGGCTTGTGGATTAATGCTGGTCAATTTTCTAGGTTAACTAGAATCTCATATGATAAGACGAAAACTAAAGCTGTAAGGATAATTGATACCACTACAAGTTACCTAAATACTAATGCTAACTTGCTGTCAGAAGCCCAGTTGGCTTGGTGCAGGCGTGTAATGTAAATCTAACAAGCTGTTAAATAAGGACAAAAAACAGTTTGCTGTTTTCGTTCCTCAACATTTTAGCAAACCATTTTTTGCCCATTAACAGGGCGTTATATTTTAAGGATAAAAAATTGAGTCTTGGAAGGTGGGATGATGCAATACTCAAAAGCCTCTTATTTGTGGGAATAGGTATTGCTGTCTGGGCTTTATTTGCTGGTTTAGCACCATCATCAGTAAACGATCTTTTAGGGTTAGTTGTTACATTTTTATTATATTTAGGTGTTTATCTACTTATTTCTATTGTTGGGTGGTTAGTAATTGGATTTCCACTTCATTTTTTAATAAGCAAATACACAAATCGCTCTTATTTATATTATGCTGCTTTACCAATGGCGTTTGTTCTTCCGTCCTTGTTTTATAAAGGTTCATTATTGCTTGGTCTCGCGGCATTATCTCAAGCTTTAATATTTCGTTTTTACGTTTATAAAAAAATATAACAAACGCATCAAAACTGACTCAGCAAGCAGGCCGGTTTTTTGCAAAACACACGGCGCAAAAAAGCGTCCAACTTGCTCCGCTGTTTATGCGGGCGTTATATTCACAAGGAGTTGTCATCAAGAAAAAGATTAAACTAGACACCCATCCTAAATTTTGCGCTTTTAGAAGGCCAACATTTTGTTTGTTCAATTAGAGTGGCTGTCTAGTTTATCTGTTTTAGTCTAGTTTATCTGTTTTATATGTTACGTAAAAATACAGTAATCGATTGAACCAAAATAGGAACTCAGCTATGGTTTGTTTATCAATAAAAACAAACAAAAAACGAGTTAATTTGCAGGCTCGCTAGGTGTTTCTCAGGTTTGGAGTTTAAATGGGATTTAAGTTTTGGTTCGTTAGAGCATTAAAAGTATTTCTTGGAGTAGCTGCTTTACTTTTTATAGTTGAGTTGCTTAAACAGCATTCAGTCCAAGAAGCATTAATTTTTGCTTGTATTTGGTCTTCAATCACAACAGCAATATTTATATGTTCAAGGCTTTATCAATCACGTAAAGGTGTAGAGTGTGCTTTGTGCAATGACATTCCAAACAAAAGTGATAAAAACACCTAACAAGATAATTGGACTCCCAACCTCTACACTGAAGTAGAAATTATTTTTCGGAGTTCAATTATGAATAAGTTAAGAATTGGTGCTGATTTAGCTCATAAATTAACAATTAGAGTGGCTGTCTGTAGTGGTCAATAAAATTTGGCCACAGTTTTAGAATCTTTGTATCTAACCTCAGATTCATTTGGCGCTAAACCGGCATTATAATGATGCGGCCTAACGTTATTGTAATATCCGTTGATATAATCACTAACGCTATATT
>NZ_JARDAK010000014.1:0-124465 GCF_056470645.1 Pseudoalteromonas sp. TP27
CTGTTAACAGGCAATAAAATAGTTGGCTAAAATTAGCGACGAAGGAGCAAAAGCCAACTGTTTTTTGTCCTTGTTTAACAAAAATTAAGATGACACCCATCCTAATTCTTAGTTCGTCAAAGTGTAAAGTTTAGGATAGGTGCTAAGATGGATGTTTGCTAAGACGCGTCAATTCGCCAAACAGCTCAAGTAAACTAAGTACGATAAAGCACTTTAATAACATGCCAGCCGAATTTAGTTTTAACTAGGTGGGGTTCTAAAATTGCACCTTTAAATGCAATTTTGTCAAACTGTGGGACCATTTGTCCGCGTCCAAATTCACCTAAGTCACCGCCTTTTTTGCCCGATGGGCATGACGAATACTTTTTAGCTAAGGTTTGAAACTTTGCACCTTTACCTAATTGCTTAATAATATCTTCTGCAATTTCTTTGTGCTTAACCAAAATGTGAAGTGCATGTGCTGTGTTTGCCATGAAAAAAGCCTTTTATACCGTTAGCTAAAATTAAACGCGGCGATTTTAACACAACCCCATAAACCTAGCATCTACTTATACTGCAGTGTATTAATGCCTAATTTATAAATAATGTTTAGCATCATCTGGGTTGGGAATTCTACAATACTGATATTTTCCAAATAAGGTATAGCGGTTTAAGGCAACCCTATCGTATAACCAATTATTAAACCTATTTGGCAAAATACTAAATACGTTTGCTAGTTTATATGGGTAACCTAGTTGCTTAACAACGTTAAAAAAAGCATGGCTTTGTGTAAATGCTTTACCATTTTCAACAAGCACCATTGAAGCGTATTCATTCGTCGAAAAACCAAAATGCGTTAACAACAGATCCCCTTTTGGGGATTGCACGCTGCATAATTTAAAAATAGTATTGGCATCATTGTTAATAATAAAATTACACCACGCGCTGCACAGCTTACATTGCGCATCGAATAATATAATTTTTTGATTATGCATTAATATAGTTGCATCATCGCTCATAACACCTTCCTTAAATTAAGTACTTTACTGCTGCACCGGCTTTTTTTGTAATTTACGCTGTAACGTGCGCCTGTGCATATTAAGTTGCCTTGCGGTAACCGACACATTGCCATTATTACTGTGTAATACTTGTTGAATATGCTCCCACTCTAAGCGCTCTGGCGACATAACTGCATCATCAATAACATTCGATGCCGATGCCACAGGCTCGGTGTTAAGCGCTTTTAATAATGTTGCCATATCAACCGGTTTAGTAAGGTAGTCGTTTGCGCCTAAACGCATTGCCTCTACTGCGGTTGCTATACTTGCAAACCCAGTTAGTAAAACAATATGAGTTTGGGGGAGCAAACTACGCAGCGGTTTTATGAGTGCAAGTCCGTTATCGTCTCCTAGTTTCATGTCTAATAAAACAAAGTCGGGCAATAGTTTACGCGCAGCAAGTAACGCATCACTTTGATTATGCGCCACCTCGCAAGTAAAGCCTTGTTTAGTTAGGCGCCTTGCTAGTGTGCTGGCTAAATTAATGTCGTCTTCAATTATAAGTAACTTCATGAGGCTGTTTTCTCGGTGTTTACAATAGCGAGTTTAACTTTGGCGACAGCGCCGCCATCTGCATGGTTAAACAAGGTAAGTGAGCCATTTAAACGCTCAAAAGTAACATTTGATAAAAGCACAGCAAGCCCCATTCCTTGATCGCTTGGCATAAGTTGCCCGCCCAGCTCTGCTAATTGAGATGACGAAAAGCCACAGCCAAAATCGCGAATTAACAAGTAAACGAATTCACTATGTAAGTTATCTTGCTGCCAACTCAGCTCTAATTGAGTTTGACCTTGTTTTTGATTAGCGAGTGCGGCGTTTTGCAATAAATTTAAAATAGCAGGCAATAACATCGCATCACTCAATAGCGTTGCCGCAATAGGTGGCGTAATCCATTTAATGTGCTGATCAGGGTATTGCAGTAAAAGTGTGTCGGTAATTTGTGTTTGCAGTTGCTTTACCGTTGTATGCTCTTGTGAATTTTTAAGACGTAACTGCTCTGAGAGTTTTCTAAAGTCGTTAAGTTGTGTGCTGCACTGAGTAAGCGGCGCTTGCATGTGCTTAACTATAGGATTGTTTGGTTGATCTTCTAATAACTCTTCAAACAGTAACTGTAAGTTTGCTATAGGGGTCGCTAGTTGATGAGTTATTTGCGTAGCAGCGCCATCTAAGGTAACAAGCTGTTCGTTACGTAATTGTTTTTCACGCACGTTTGCAATAATTCGCTCTCGCTCTTTAAGTGCCCTGCTCATTGCGCCAATAACAAGTGCAATTACACTAGCACTTAAAACAAAATTGACCCACATACCAATAAAGTGACCACTCATATTCATTTGATGCATACTGTGATCGGGCATCTTTATCAGCAAAAAACTGTATGCGGCAATGGCTAATACTGCAATATAAGCTAATCCTTTTTCTCGCAGCGTAACAGCAGCGATCATTATCGGGAGCAATAACAGTGATACAAATGCATTAGTTGCACCACCGCTTAGCGAGAGTAAAACCGTTAAAAATAATACGTCTGCAGTTAGCTGCATCAACATACCTACAGGTTTAGCTTGGCTTACATTACGATAAGCAAACAGGCTAATAAGCTGAAACACAGCCTCAACGGCAATAACAATCAGTAAAGGCAGTAATGCGATTTGATGTTCTAATAAAAAATAAACGCTAAGCACAGCAATTAATTGCACCGCAATAGCACCGCTTCGCAGCATTAATAGTCGACTAATAGTGGGGTCGGTACGCATTAACAAAAGGTAATTGCCTAATCAAATGTTTAATAAGGGTATTTTAACGGGTATATGGTTTTTAATCATCATCCATCGAAATTGAAAACGGTGCACAAGGCGTTCCTTGGTGAAACACCATTTGCCATTGCTCACCTTGCTTACGCCAAAGCGACATACGTAACGAGTAATTAAACTCAGCCCGAGCAGAGCGCCTATAAGCGGCTTGATAACTAAGTTGCGCTACATCATCGCTCAGCATTCGGCCCTTAAAATGCTGATTATAAAACTGTGGCACAACCTCGGTAGGTAAGCGGGTAAGTACTTGGTATTTATTAAAGGTAGTGCCATTGGCAGCAATTTCGATAAATTCATCATCGAGTAAAGCATCTAATGCGCGCTCAGATTGGCGAATTTCTGGGTCGAGTAACTGGCGCTCAGCGTCAATCAAATGATTAAACAACGACACTTTTATTTTGCTGCTCATAACCTTCCCTATTGTTTATAAATTGACTTTGTTTTTATAACCCATGACGCTCTAAAATACGGTAGCATTTCGACAATAATTTATTGAATTAATACTATCTGCTTGCATACCAACACTCAAGCCACTAATTTTTATTATAAGAAGAGCGATCAGCCTGAACACTAAGATTATACTTAGGCTTGCTCTTTTTTAAATCAACTTATATGTAATTCTCTTTTAATTATCAGTAATTACACGCCAAAACACCTCATAAACTAGTCTTGAAAGCCATTTTTTGATATAACGTCCTCATAAGTAATACATGTCAGACCACCTTAAGAGAACATACTATGCCTTACGCACATATTACTGGTTGGGGTAAATGCATTCCACCAGCAAGCATTAGCAACGATGAAATTAGCGAAATAGTTGATACCACCGACGAGTGGATAACCTCGCGTACAGGCATTAAATCTCGCCGAGTGAGCCATGTAAGTACCGCCGAGCTGGCAACCGTTGCAGCTAAGCATGCTATTGCGTGCGCAGGCGTTGATCCTAAAGATATTGATTTAGTGATATTAGCAACCTGTACACCTTCTACTGTTGTGGCAAATACCGCCTCACAAGTGCAAAAAAATATTGGTGCAACAGGCGCTGCCGCAATGGATACAAACGCGGCATGTTCGGGCTTTCTATATGCATTGCAAGCCGCTACTGCACAAATTCAAGCCGGTATGATCAAAAAAGCAGTAGTAATAGCTGCAGAGCGCATGACGTGGTACGTAAACTGGGCACGTCGCGACAGCGCTGTTTTATTTGGCGATGGTTCAGGTGCAGTCGTACTTGAAGCTGCAGAAACACCAGCTGGTTTACTGGCAACCAAAACCGGTTGTGACAGTGAAGACCGCGATATTTTACACATCACTAACTTTGGTAGTGATTTAAATAAATATGAGCCAATTGGCCCGTCTGATTTATTATTTGAAGGTCGTGAAATTTTCAAACGTGCTGTTAAAGGCATGAGCGAAGCGTGCGACGATGTACTTAAACAAGCCGATTTGAGCCTTGATGACATTAATGTACTCGTTCCACACCAAGCTAACTTACGTATTATTCAGGCTATTCAGCATCGTTTAAAAGTACCTGACGAAAAAGTAATGGTTAACATTGGTGAGTATGGTAATACCTCTGCAGCCACTATTGCTATTGCGTTATGCGAAGCGGTTGAGCAAGGGTTAATTAAACCGCATTCGAACATTATGTCTGCCGCATTTGGTGCAGGCCTGACATGGGCTGCAAGTTACATAAAATGGGGCGAACGTGTAACGCCTATTAGTGTAAGCGATGCTGCTTTACCACCATGTGATAAAACAGGTTTAGAGCTTGTAGCACCGGCCGTTAAAGCATGTAAAGAAGCTGAGCCAAGCTAAAAATACATGTAATAAGCTATACATAAAACGCACTTAATAGTGCGTTTTTGCTTTTCAAGGAATTAAATTTGAAACTTTTAGGTATTCATCACGCTGCTATTATTTGCAGTGACTACGTACGCTCTAAACACTTTTATAGCAATGTACTTAAACTTAACGTTATTAATGAGCACTTTAGAGCTGATCGTAATTCATATAAATTAGATTTAGCCATGCCCGATGGTAGTCAAATAGAGTTATTTTCATTTGATGGAGCGCCTGTAAGACCAAGCTATCCCGAAGCACAAGGCTTAAGACATTTAGCTTTTAAGGTAGCTGATGTACAGATTGCAAAAACGTATTTAGAATCGTGCGATGTAAACGTTGAGGATATTAGAGTGGATGAGATAACCGGCAAAAAGTTTACCTTTTTTGCCGATCCAGACAATTTACCACTTGAGCTATACGAGGTTTAAAGTTCATAAGCTCAAGTCTTTGCTATTGACTAAAAAACTTATTTATTAAAACGATTTTGTAGGTAATTAAACACCGCGCGAATACCTAGTGCCTCGCCACCTGTTGGGCGACCTGGTAAAGCACGTAAGTTCCACGCCATTACATCAAAGTGTACCCACGGTGTTGTTGGTTCAACAAATTCTTTTAGATAAAGCGCTGCAGTAATAGCACCACCAAATGGTGTGCTTGCACAGTTTGCCATATCAGCTACATCGCTCTTTAAGAAGCTTTTGTACTGATCAAATAAAGGCAATTGCCAAACCGGATCGCTTACGTCCATTCCTGCATCAATAATACCGTTTGCTACATCGCGCTCTGTTGAGAAAAAGCCCGGAAGCTCTGTGCCTAATGCAACACGACATGCGCCCGTAAGCGTAGCAAAATCAATAATTAGTTCAGGGTTATCGTTTTGTGCTTCACTTAGCGCATCACACAATACTAAACGCCCTTCTGCGTCGGTATTATCAATTTCGACCATAATGCCTTTGCGGGTTTTAATTACATCACCTGGGCGAAATGCATTGCGCGATACCGCATTTTCAACAGCTGGTACAAGCACTCGTAATCTAATTGGTAAGTTAGCTGCCATAATAAGCTGCGCTAGTGCAATTACATGCGCTGCGCCGCCCATGTCTTTTTTCATGTTACGCATGCCAGAGCTCGGTTTTAAATCAAGTCCGCCTGAGTCAAAACATACGCCCTTACCTACTAGTGTAATTAATGGAGCGTCTGCTGCGCCCCATTTTAAATCAAGTAAACGCGGTTTATTTTCGCTAGCACGACCTACCATGTGAATAGTCGGGTAGTTTTGCTCTAGTAACTCATCGCCAACCCACTGTGAAAATTCGCCATTGTAAGTTGCAGCTAAATCTTCCATTACTTGCGATAAATGTTGCGGCATCATATCTACCGCTGGAGTATTAACTAAATCACGTGCAAGTGTAATGGCATCAGCTTGTTGGCTAATACGTTCATATAACGCTTTATCGCTAATGGCTAATTGCGCTTTAGCTGTTGGCTTTTCTTTATATTCACTAAATTCGTAACCACCAAGTACAAACCCTAAAGCAACTTGCTCTACAAAAGCGCTCTCGCCTTGAATTTGATAAGTACCAGTAGGAAGTGTATTTGCTAAATTACCCGCAGCCCAAAAATCATCGCTACTTTGCATTAAACAAAATACCTGGCTTAACTCGCCCGTTTTAGCATCAGGGATTAAAGCAACACCTTGCTTTTCAAAACCTGTATTAGTTAACCAATTTTGTATAAATGCAGGCTGCTGTGCTTGCCAGTCAGATAATTCGTTTTTAAGAATAAAAGATAAAGGAATACCAGAAGATGTATGACGTAGTAATGCACTCATTAAAAAGCTCATATAATATAAAAATGGTACTTAAGAGCATATCAATAAGCGCACCTAAAAGGTATCGCTAATTTGAAGGGATTTTAGTTACTTTTTTAAGCTATTTTTGGATTCTTGCTTTTGATTTTCTTGATCTATTTTTGCATCAAGCTCTTTAATAGATTTGCTCATATTAAACGAGCTTGGCAGTACATCAACTCCCACTAAACTCCCTAATTTAACAACTAAAGGAATTGTAAGCGGGGCAAAAGGTAATACTGCAAACACACCGAGCCCTAACCCTTTCAAAATATCAACAAACTGTTCATTAGCGCGTTTTAATTCTTCTTTACTTGTTTGGCCTTGGGTATAGCGCCTATAAATAGAAAGCATCTCTTTGGTTTCTTGCCTTTCTTGAGCAAGTGCAATTTTAAGCGCCACCATAGCACGACGAAAACGCAGCTGTTGGCGTTTCTTACTAATTTTAACTACCCGCCAAGGTGCACGGTGAATAACTTTATATAATCGCATAACTTTTATTTTCACACAGCAACACAGGTTCACAAAGAATAATTTACTTACAGCATCCTTTAACTTACCCTTTGCACCAAATTAGTATTAAATACATACAAAAGTGCAGAATATGACAAACCAATTACCGCAAAAACCTGAAAAACCAAAATCTGATGAATGCTGCGGTGGAGGCAGTTGCTGCCCCTGCGTGTGGGACGAATACAAAGAAAAATTAGCAGCTTGGCGATGCGAACAAAACATTGAAATCCCCACAAAAAAGAAACAAATAAATAACATTTAAACATTGCCAGCGCATTAACACTCCCCTAAAAAGCCCTATTTGCACCTATTTAGTTCATTTTGCCTTTACTTTGCACCACTATTGCATTTTTTCTTGAAGTGAACTTTTTTGTTATCAAATGGTTAATTAACAATTGCCCTTCCCGTTTTTTACCTATAGTCTGTAGATAGGACTTCACAAAAAGTAAGCTTAATTGATTAGGCTGTTGAGCTAAAAACTCAAACTTATGTGAAACAAAAAATTAAGCAAAAATAAAAGATGTGAAATCAGCATCAAAGATAAGAATTATTCTAACTGGGGAAAATTAGAATGAAATTAAAAAGTAATGCGCTAAACCAAGCAATTAAATTTGCCTTAGCTACAACCACTGCAGGGTTGTTTATTTCTGGATCTGCTATTGCGGCAGACGAGCAACAGCAAACTAAAGTAAATAAAAACGTAGAGAAAATTGCCGTAGTAGGTACGCGCTCAGCTCCACGTTCAATCGGTGACTCACCGGTTCCAATCGATATTATTGGTGGCGAAGAACTTGAAAAGTCAGGCAATACTGACATGCTTGAGCTTTTAAAAGGTGCAGTGCCATCTTTTAACGTACATCAAAATCCTATTAGTGATGCGGCCTCTCTTGTTCGCCCAGCTAACTTACGTGGTTTACCATCAGACAGCACATTGGTTCTTTTAAACGGCAAACGCCGTCATCGTGCTTCTGTAATTGCATTCTTAGGCGGTGGTATTAATGATGGCGCGCAAGGCGCAGATATTTCAGTTATTCCAAGCATTGCGATTAAACAAGTAGAAGTACTTCGTGATGGCGCAGCAGCTCAGTATGGTTCTGATGCGATTGCCGGTGTAATGAACTTCCAACTAAAAGACGCTTCTGAAGGTGGTAAATTAGAAATCCGCCATGGCCAATTTTATGAAGGCGACGGCGATACAACACAAGTGTCGGGTAACGTGGGTTTACCATTTACCGACAATGGCTTTGCTAACTTAAGCTTTCAATATAAAACAGCTGATGCAACAAGCCGATCAGTACAACGTGCCGATGCCGCTGCACTTTCAGCTGCCGGAGTTCCTGATGTATCTTCTCTTGCACAAGTATGGGGTGCACCAGAAGTAGATGACGATATTACTATTTTTGGTAATGTGGGTTTAGAGCTAACAAACGACTCTGAATTTTACATGTTTGGTAACTATTCTGAACGTGATGTACGTGGCGGTTTTTATTACCGTAACCCGCAAACACGTTCAGGTGTTTACTCAAACGATGGTGGCGAAACACTACTCGTTGCCGACACAACACCTGATATGAGTGCTAATTGTCCTACTATTGCAATAACAGATGCCAACGTACTAGATGATCCAGCTTACATAAATGGTGTAGCAAACAACCCAGATTGTTTTGCCTTTAACGAGATGCTTCCAGGTGGTTTTACACCTAACTTTGGCGGCAACATTACTGATACTTCTTTAACTATTGGTACTAAAGGCCGATTCACTGGTGGTTTCTTAAAAGATACTTACTATGACTTAAGCGGTACTGTGGGTTTAAATGAATCACGTTACTTTATTTACAATACGGTTAATGCCTCTTTAGGTGCCGATACACCACGTGATTTCAGCCCAGGTAAATATGAACAACTAGAGAAAAACTTTAACTTTGATTTATCAAAGGGTGTCAACTTTGGTTTAGCTTATGATGTAAACATTGCCGGTGGTTTTGAATGGCATGAAGAAACATTCACTATCATCTCTGGTGATGAAGAATCTTACACAGCGGGCCCTTTAACAGCACAAGGTTTTGGTATTGGCTCGAACGGTTTCCCTGGTTTTAAACCATCACAAGCTGGTGAGTTTTCTCGTCGAAACTATGCAGCATATGTTGATGTTGAAGCCCCATTTACTGAAGACTTTTTAATGGGCGTAGCGCTTCGCTTTGAAGACTACGACAGCTTTGGTACTACAACTAACTACAAAGTAATGGCTCAATACCATTTAACTGAAGATTTAAACATTCGAGGTTCTGTAAGTAGCGGTTTCCGTGCACCTACAGTTGGCCAAGCTAACGTAAGTAACGTACAAACAAGCTTAGATAGCGGTGTATTACAAGATTCAGCGCTTCTTCCACCAACAAACCCAATCGCAGTGCAATTAGGTGGTACAGAGCTTGAGCCGGAAGAATCACAAAGCTATACGCTTGGTGCTGTATACACAATCGGCGAGTTATTTTTAACGCTTGATTACTACAACATTCAAGTTGATGACCGTATTAGCCAATCAGATAAAATCAACTTAAGCCAAGCAGATAAAGATACGCTTACAGCGGCTGGAGTTCCTAATGTACAAGGTCTTGCTCAAGTAAGCTTTTTTACAAATGACTTTGATACAACAACTCAAGGTATTGATTTAGTTGCAAACTATACTGCTGAACTAATGGGCGGTAGCTCTACATTTAGCCTTGCTTATAACTGGAATGATACTGAAGTAACTCAATTTAGTGAGATTACAGGTGCGTTTAAAGTTAAACGTCTAGAAGAAGATTTACCTAATCATCGTGCAACGTTCACATTGTCTCAACAATGGGAATCAGTTTCTGCATTTGCTCGTGCAAACTACTACGGCGAATACCAAGGTGTTCACGTTGATTATGATGCAACAGCTAAAACAGCAGATGCTGCAGTGACTATTGATGCTGAAGTAACTTACTTCTTAAATGAATCAGTTAGCTTCTCTGTAGGCGCTCAAAACTTGTTTGACCAAGATGCTGAAAAACTTGATTTTGCAGATGCAACGGGTATCCCTAATAACAACTGGGGTGGTCAGTTCTACGAAACATCTCCGTTTGGTATTAACGGTGGCTTTTACTACGCTAAAGCAACGTATACTTTTTAAACTATTTTCATGAAGAACCAAAGGCGAAATGTTAAAGACATTTCGCCTTTTTAATTTTATAGTTAATAAAAATAATAATGAACAATACCAATTGCATTGAATAAGTGTTCTATTATAGCGCTCAGAAAATAGCGTAATAACAAGGCGAAAACTATGATATATAGTTGCTCTATATGAATAATTTTTAACGCAGTGAGTACGCTATTTAATGCGATAGAATGATTATTTTTTTAATAAAATTGGTATAACTATGCTACTTGAAAAAGCCAACCAACTACTGCAACAAAATAAACTCAAAGAAGCTGAGTTTCATTTTAAAACGCTATTAAATAGTAATCCCGAAAATGGTGAAGCTTTATTTGGCTTAGGCAGAATTGCCCTACGACTAGAGCGCTATGACGCTGGCGTATACTTACTGCAAAAAGCATGTGAGCGCATGCCCCATATGCTTGAACCATTACATGCCCTTGCAGATGCATTTAACGGTGTTAATTCGCCAAACGATGCGTTAACCGTACTTGAATACGCTAAAAAGTTGGCAAGTCATAACCCAGAGCCTCATTATTACTTAGCACAGCACTATTTAACACATGGCGAGTTAGATAAAGCCCATACAACCTTTGCCCATGCACTTAGCATTGGGGTATACCCTGTAACTGCTTATATTTTATTTGAACTTGTGCAGTTAGGCCGCTTTGATAAAGAGCATAATTATGTAAGTAATTTACATCACTTATTAACTCAAACGAGCAATTTACGTTTAAAAATGGTGTGTTACTACGCATTAGCAAACAGTTACGATAAACTTGAGGACACCGAGCAAGCATTTAATTATTTTATATTGGCAAATAAATTACAAAAAAAATTAAGTGAATTTAATACCAAAGATTTAATCCCTTTTTACGATGAAATAATAAAATACAACACCGAGGAATTTATTGCCTCTGCTGATAAAAAGTTTACAGGTAATATTACGCCTGTATTTATTATTGGTATGCCACGCAGTGGCTCTACACTTTTGGAGCAAATGTTGGCTAGCCATAGTCAGTTTTCGAGCCTGGGGGAGAGTACAAGTATTAGTAATAATGCAGTTGCTTTTATCGAACAAAAAACGGGAGTTGCTTACCCGCAATGTTTAGCGCATTTAACGCCTGACTTAATCAAAAAAGCCCGCGAACTGTATATCACAACATTAAAAACAGCATCGCCTATCAAGCCTTTTATAATAAATAAACTGCCGAGTAATTATCAGTCGCTCGGACTAATATATATCCTATTTCCAAATGCCAAATTTATAAATTTAAGTCGTGATTTTAATGCTACCGCGTTTTCTATTTTCACTAATTACTTTGCCGAAAACGAACCTTACTTTTGCTCACTACCTGAGTTTAAGCTTTACTATAGTGTGTATGAAAAACTAATGAGCCATTGGCACTCCTTCAACGATATGCCAATTTATGATGTCAGTTACGAAGATTTAGTGAGTAACCCAAAAGAGCAGCTAACGCAGTTACTTGGTTTTTTAAACTGCCATTTTGAAGAGCGCTGTTTAGCGTTTTATAAGCATAAAAAACCAGTAACCACGTTGAGTAAGCATGCTATTCGCCAGCCTATTAATAACGCCGCAATCGCTAAGTGGGAGCGCTACAAAACACCTCTTCTAAAGTTACTTAATGAGAGTTAATTAGGGCCTGTTTATCTTTCGAGGTTAAATTTGCAGCAGGCTGTTTGGTATTTAGGCAAGGCAGAGCCTATGTAGTGTGGTTGTTCCCCATAAATAGGCGATAACGCAGCATAAAAACCAAACATCCACTGCCCTTTGGGTTCTTTCTAGGGGCGATTAACTCTTTGTTGCTCGGTTTTTACTTAGCCCACTAGGTTACAAACTTCGCGCCGCGATTAAATCGCCCCTAGATTGAACAAATTTTAATCCTGAAAGGTCAACAGGCCCTTACTGAATATGCTTTAAACCAATTAAGTAAATCTTTAAATTGATCATCACGCGCACTCGGATGGGTAAGCATATTAATATGATCGTAATCAAAATTATGTCCGTGTTTACGACCGTAAATTTGCATTTTTTGAATGCCAGGCCCTGATTCGTCCATAAATTTTTTAATATCAATTGGTTGCGCTAATGCTTTATCTTTTACTGCAGCAATATGAAGCGTTGGCGGTAAATACAGGCTGTTTAGCGCTTTTGCATAATCAAAATTATCATCAGAATCTATCCATGGCTTCTTTTTAGCCCATTGCATACTTTGATAATGCGACTTTTGAGTTTCGTTATCACTTCCCCACTTATAGCCTTTTGCATCTAAATAACCGTGTTTTTTAGCGAGCAAAGGCGCCATAAAGTACCAAATCAAATTGGCTTGTAATAATTTTTGAGGATGGTTATTAAATAAAGAGCGTTTAGAGCCAAAATACACACACGCTTTTACATCGTTAATATATTCAGGAAAACGTGCAAACGCACTATTCATTAATACCCCGCCCCAAGAATGAGCAACCCAATAATCGGGCTTTTTACCTTCAATCAACTCTATTTGATTAATAAAAGCAGGGATATCTTCTAAAATAGCCTCGGTTTGCCCGTACTTAGCGTCACTTGAAATAACCGGTTTACTATCACCTCGCCCCCGTAAATCAGCAACATAACAACAATATCCATGCTCAGCTAAAAATGGTGCGAGCCCTTTATTAGAATGGGTATAAAAAATTTTACCGTTTTCTACAGCTCCATGCATAAAAAATACAACAGGCCCTTGCTGATTATCATCGCTAATACGGCGTAAATGAAGTGTTTGTTGAGCGTCTAAATTAATAATTATTGATTGCTGAGAAATTGCCACAGTTATTCCTTTTTATTACTTTCAACTCATCCTACCAGTAATATTATATATACCAAAGGAAATGTCTGCACTTTACCCACCTGCATTTGTTACAATCACCACATTATATCTGTTGTTAAAATGAAGCCATGAAAGAAAATAATACACGTTCAAAATTACACCCTCGTAACCTACATAAAAATGGATACGACTTCGATTTATTAACAACAGAGCACCCTGCTCTACTGCCTTTTGTTATAACCACACCAGCAGGCACTAAAAGCATTGATTTTAGTGACAACAAAGCGGTAAAAACACTTAATCAGGCGCTTTTAAAAGCGCACTACAATATTGATTTTTGGGATATTCCTGAGCATAATTTATGCCCACCTATACCAGGGCGTGTTGACTACATTCATTACTTAGCCGATTTATTAAGTGACGATAATCAACAACAAATACCTTTAGGTAGGCAAATTAAAGTGCTTGATATTGGCACTGGCGCTAACTTAGTTTATCCACTTACGGGTACAAGTGAATATAAATGGCATTTTACAGGGACTGATATTGATGCAGCATCAGTGAAAATAGCAAAGCAAATTGCGCAGTTTAATGGTTTAAAAATAACCTTAAAGCAGCAAAAAAACGCATCGCATATTTTTAAAGGCATTATAAATCAAAAAGATTTATTTCATTTAACACTTTGTAATCCTCCGTTTCATGCCAGTGAAGAAGAAGCAACTAAAGGCAGTGAACGTAAATGGAAAAACTTAGGCAAAACACCCAGTAGCGCACTTAATTTTGGTGGTCATAATAATGAATTATGGTGTGAAGGTGGTGAAGTTCAGTTTATCTCTAACATGATTAAAGAAAGCGAAGACTTTGCAGAGCAAGTACTGTGGTTTACGTCGTTAGTATCCAAAAAAGATAATATTGCAGCTCTTGAAGAAGTATTAAAAGCTCACCCAATAGCACAATATAAAATAGTTGATATGGCACAAGGTCAAAAGATCAGCCGCTTTATTGCATGGAGCTACTTTGATAAAGACACTCGTGAGCAAATTTGTAGCGAGCTGGCTTAGTACCAATTTTATTAAAAACAATAAAAAGGATAAGGCAATCATGATAGATTTTCGCTCTGATACAGTTACAAAACCAACAAACACAATGCGCGATATTATGTACAGCGCACCGGTGGGTGACGATGTATATGGTGATGATGAAAGCATTAACCAACTAGAAGCCTATGCGTGTAAGCGTTTTAACTTTGAAGCCGCACTTTATTGTAGCTCAGGAACACAAGCCAACTTACTTGCGTTAATGGCACATTGTGAGCGAGGTGACGAATACATTTGTGGCCAAAATGCGCATAACTATAAGTTTGAGGGCGGAGGCGCAGCCGTTTTAGGATCTGTTCAACCACAACCTATCGAAAACGAAGCTGATGGCAGCATCCCTTTTAGTAAAATAGCGGCAGCAATTAAACCAGACGATTGCCATTTTGCAAAAACGCGATTACTTAGCCTCGAAAACACCATTGGCGGAAAAGTACTCCCGCTTGAGTACTTAGCCCAAGCTCGTGACTTTGTTAATACGCATAATTTAGCGCTGCACTTAGACGGCGCACGTGCTTTTAATGCCGCTGTTGAGCTAAATGTTGATATCACTGAAATTACAAAACACTTTGATTCAGTTTCTATTTGTTTATCTAAAGGTTTAGGTGCACCCGTTGGCTCTTTATTATTAGGCTCACCAGCACTTATTAATAAAGCAAGGCGATGGAGAAAAGTACTTGGTGGCGGTATGCGCCAAGCCGGAATGCTTGCAGCCGCTGGGCAGTACGCACTTGAGCACAATGTAAATCGCTTAAAAGACGATCATGCAAATGCACGTTATTTGGCTCAACAATTAAGTGAGATAAGTGGTTTTACTGTTGATATGAGCAACACCACTAATATGGTTTATGCAACGTACACTAGCAGTATAAACATTGAAGAGATTGCTGAGGCACTTAAACAACAAGGTATATTATTTAGCCCAAGCAAGCAGCTTAGGCTAGTAACGCATTTAGATATTACGCGCGAAGATATTGATACATTTTTAAATGCTTTGTCGGCCCATATTTAACGCGGCTTTATAATGTTTGCGGCATACCGAAACGTATCGGTCATTGCCGCCAATTTCTACTTGGTTACCATCGGCTATTGCATCACCATTTTCATCAGTACGCAGTACATGGTTAGCTTTACGTCCGCAGTGGCATACTGTTTTAAGCTCAACTAACTTATCAGCCCACGCAAGCAAATATTGCGAACCTATAAATAACTCGCCTCTAAAGTCGTTACGCAAGCCATAACACAGTACCGGTATACCTAACTCATCAACCACATCGGTTAATTGCATTACTTGTTCTTTTGATAAAAATTGGCATTCATCAACTAATACACAATGGCGCTTTTTGTCGTTGTTAAGCGATTGAATAAGATCAAATACATCTTTACTAGCATCAAATACATGCGCGTCAGCTTGCAAGCCTATACGAGACGATACTTTACCCACGCCTTGTCTATCATCAATGGCTGCAGTAAGGATGACAGGTTCCATGCCACGTTCTTTATAATTAAATGCAGATTGTAATAACGTGGTTGATTTACCTGCGTTCATTGCAGAGTAGTAAAAGTATAATTGAGCCATTGCAGTGCCATTTTATAAAAAGTGCGCTTATGCTACCTTAATATTAAATTAATACCAATTTACAAACGCGAATTTAACGAGGTTATTTAAGTGTTTGTAAATATTTAATATAGATAGGTGCACTTTCAAATTTTGATAACCACTGCCACATTTTCAAGCTTAGAGCGTTATTTTCTTCGTAGAATTGTTTCGAAAAAATAAGATAACCATGGCTTGTTTCGTACGGTGGGTAAATCGGTTTAACATTATTACCTTCATACGGATAACTCGAGACTTTTAAGCCATCTACTTGGCATAGATCAACGCTCGCTTGCACCACGCCCTTATCAAGTAACTCAAAGGCTTTGCTTTTAGAAAACGTATTATGAATAAAAAATGGCTCTTCTTTTAACGCGCTATTTAGCCCATAGCCATTAGGAATAGCTATCGTAAATGCTTTATTTTGAAATACTTCGCGCGTCTCCCACTCTCTATGAAATTTATAGCGCCCTATAAGGCAGCTACCAAATTCACTTACTGCATACTTACTTTGCAACTTACCTTGCTCATTTATAGGGTAAACAGCAAGGTTTTCTCGTCCTTTGCGATAACTCGCAATAACGGCATCAACTCGATTAAATTCTAAATCGTTTAAGCATCTACGCCATGGTTTTCTTACATATGATATTTCTACATCGGGCAATGCTAAATCAAGTTGTTGGAGTATTTCGATTGATGCACCGGGTTTATCCGTTGGCGTATTTTGCCCTTCACCTAAAAACATAGGTGCTATATTTTTATCTTCGTAACAAAAAAGTAATTCTTTGGCCGTAACGCCATCGCAAAAAACAATAGACTTCAAAGCAAAAATATAAAGTAACGTTTTAATTTTCATAGTGATTTATATTTGTAAACTAAATCTTCAGTGTAGTATGTAGCACTAAACATACAAAATATTCGTTAAATTAATTTACATTAATCCTTCGTGTTTCAGTAACCAACGTTTTCTATCAAGCCCACCAGCATAACCCGTTAGCTTTGCATTTGCGCCAATGATCCTATGACAAGGCACGATTATGCTAATCGGGTTTTTACCATTAGCAGCGCCTACCGCTCTCACTGCTTTTGGGTTATTGAGTTGATTTGCAATATAGCCGTATGTTTGCGATTGCCCAAAAGGCACCGTTAATAGTGCTTGCCATACGTTTTGTTGAAATACTGTACCGTTTGTATCAAGCGGTACATCAAAAGTAGTGCGTTTTTTTGCAAAGTACTCGTTTAACTGTGCAGCGCAAATAAGCACCGCCTTGTTAACGACTTGCTCAAATGGCGTATAAGGGTGCTCAACGGGAGGATAAAACCCAACGTAACTCACACCTTTATCGGTCGCTTGAATAATTATGTCGTCTATAGGGCTCGAAATTGATGTTTGAATTATCATTATAATTGCTGCCAAAGTTGAAAAGTTAAGTAAGAACGAAAGGGAGCGCAATTAGCGGGTTCAAACGGGTTTGCCGCCGCTTGTGCTTTTTTAACACCTAAATCGCCATCAAGTAATATATCGGGTTGGCTTTGTCCTCGCAGCTTTGCGTAATTTACCGTCCAAGGGCCAATCCCCTTTAAACTAAGCCATTCGTCTAAATCGTCATTTTCAGGGGTTAAAGCACAAAACTGCGCTAAATTATGCAGTGCATTTTTACGCGCTTGTGGCATTTTAAAAAATGCAAAATCACTATTAGCAACAATGTTAGCAATAGGAAAGTAAATAGCATCACCGTCTTTTTCACCTAATTCATCAACTAACGTTGTTACTAAATTATGCGCTGCAGTAACACTCACTTGTTGCCCAAGTACTGCCCTTATACCGGCTTCAAAACTTGACCAAATCCCCGGCAGCCTGAGCCCTTCACACACTGTAAATGCATTGTTTATATTAGCCCTTAAATGCGTTTGAATTAAATTAATATCGGCATCTAAATCAAGCACACGACGTATATTATTTATAACCGATTGCAAATAAGCCGTATTATCTATATCGATAGATACAATAAAATGGTTTTTACTCTCTATAAATTCAGCAGTAAAGCTTCCTTTATATTCCTCACTTGCAAAAGTACGTCCGTAGCTCGTTTGCGTTATCCACTCCATTGGTTTTATCAAACGCCTTTGTAAAAAGCTCTGCAAAGCAGGCCAATTATAAGGCGGCCTAAATGGTAGCGTTAAAGTGAGTGTTGACGTTGGTTTTTTATCGCCACTGCGCAGCTTTGAGGGAGCTATATTTAACTGCTGTAAAAAAGCATCATTAAAGCGCCTAATGCTTTTAAAGCCAGCAGAAAATGCTATTTCGGTAAGAGGTAAATGTGTTTCTTGAATCAGCTTTTTAGCAAAGTGACACTGGTTAAATAATCGGTATTGCGTAATCGACACGCCAAAATGCTGCTTAAACAACTGTCTTAAATAACGACTACTTATGCCTAAACGAGCGGCTAATTTTTCGCAGTCGTGCTCATCATTTTGATCAATTAATTGCTTAGCTCTCAGAGCTGTGGTTTTTGTACCCTGCCAAGCAGCGCTGCCTGGGGCACTATCGGGTCTGCATCGTATACATGGCCTAAACCCAGCTTGGGCTGCATTATGCGCAAACTGATAATACGTGACGTTTTTTTCGTGAGCCGTTGGTGCAGGGCAAATAGGTCTGCAATAAATACCGGTACTTTTAACAGCAACATAAAAAAGCCCGTCAAAACGTGGATCGCGGCTCTGACGTGCTTTTTGCCAATGTAAAATGTCCATAAGCGACTCTGTAAAATAACCTAATAGAGTCTAGCTTATAGAAAAAAACTCACTTTACTAGCCATATTCGGAACTCAACTAATAGCAGCTAAGTAGCGCTTTTCAACTTCACTCCAATTAATTACATTATAAAAAGCAGCGATATACTCAGGGCGCTTATTTTGATATTTCAAGTAATAGGCATGTTCCCATACATCAAGTCCCAAAATAGGGGTATTTCCATGCATTAAAGGGCAATCTTGATTAGCGCTATTTTGTACAATCAGCTTTTCATCTGGCGTGACGCATAACCACGCCCAGCCACTACCAAATTGGCTAATTGCAGCGGCTGTAAATTCCTCTTTAAATTCATCAAAACCGCCGAGTTGCTCATTTATAGCTTGGGCCACAATACCTTCAGGTTTACCACCTCCTTGCGGGCTCATTACTTGCCAAAACAAACTGTGATTAAAGTGCCCACCTACGTGTTCTTGAACCGCTTTTTGCAATTGAGTGGGCAGCTTACTTATATTAATAAGTAACTCCTCAGCATTTACGTTAGCATATTCAGTGTTCTCTAATGCTGTATTAGCCTTATTTATGTAGGTTTGATGATGTAAAGTATGATGAATATACATTGTTTTACTGTCTATATGAGGCTCAAGTGCATCATATTCATAATTAAGTGCTGGCAAGGTAAACGACATAAATTACTCCTTTTTAGTGCAACTGGTTGTTTGGAGGTGTGTTTGAGCTTAAACAAAAATTCACTTGCTCAATAAGTTCTGGAAAAGAAGGATAACGCTGTGCGAATGATACAAGTTCAGAGGAAGTTTTAATGTAATGATGCTTACTCACTTTTTGTATATCGTAATGAGTATGCTTAATTAATGAAGAGAGTGTTAAGTGTACTTCGCATAGCCATTTGCATGCATTTTCAGGCTGTTGCATAGCTATATAGGTATCAGCTAAATTATGTGAAGCAACAACAAGTGCGGGTATACAATGCGTAATAGCATGAATGGCATTATTATTAATCTGAGCGTATAAAAACTGCTGAAGGAGATGATCTGCAAGTGTTTTGGCTAATAAATATTTATCGCGAGCTTCGAGTAAAGCACCTTGTTCAAATGCATAATTACCTTGCATTATGTTCGACTGCCAAGGGCTTAATGCTTGCTCAAGATAGAGTAGATCTGGGTGAGGCTGTTTTTGACTTGAGATCATATAATCATCTGCACATTTAATTATTGAGTGTGTATTTAACTTACACACCCAACAACGCAAATGCAAATGATTTTCATTAACTACTTAGCGAAATCTAATAATTCCTGCCCTGTTAAGCGATATATAATCCATTCGTTTTGTGGCTTTGCACCAATGCTATTGTAAAAATCGATAGCGGGTTTATTCCAATCAAGGACCACCCATTCAAAACGGCCACAGTTATTACTAATCGCATTATTAGCTAAGTGCTTCATAATGGCTTTGCCTGCACCATTGCCACGACTATCAGGGCTTACATATAAATCTTCTAGGTACAGGCCATTTTTACCTAACCAGGTAGAGTAATTATAAAAATATACTGCAAAACCAATTGGCTCATCGCCTTCTAAACAAATTATGCTGTGCGCGGTTGATCCTTCGCTAAACAAAGTATCTAGAATTGCTTGTTCATCTGTTTTTACCGCATCAGGTTCTTTTTCGTATATGGCAAGTTCGGTAATAAAGTGCAAAATTGTTTTTGCGTCACTTGGTTTTGCATCACGTATTATAACGGGTTTACTCATTGTATTTTGACCTTAAATATACAGCTCTAATTTATCTTTTAAAATATCTAATTGAATAGGTTTACTCAAGTAATCATCCATTCCAGCAGTTATACAACGCTCTTTATCGGAGTTCATTGCATTAGCAGTAAGGGCAATAATTTTTATATTTTTATGCTGCTCGCCCGCTCCCCCTTCGCGTATAGCTGCAGTTGCCCCAAAGCCATCCAAAACTGGCATTTGGCAATCCATAAGTACCAATTTAAAAAAGCCAGAATCATGCGCTTTTAGTATATCAATTGCCAATTGACCATTCCCGGCAATCGTAACGTCACAATTAAGCTTTTTAAGCATTAACCTAGCCACCTGTTGGTTAATGGGATTATCTTCTACAAGTAGTACTTGGGCAGATTCCTGCACCTTTTCTTTTTTAAGTGACGAAATATAGCCAGACGTAACTAATGGGAGCGTTTCGCCTGTTCCATTACTCGTAATAACCGACAATGCAGAAATTAAATCGGCAGTGGTCACAGGTTTAGGAAAGTATGCCTGAAAGCCAGCGTCAGAATAACGCTGAGCGCCTTCCATACCAGCAATACTGGTCATCATTACAAGTGGCATTGATTTATAATGTTCATGTGCTTTTAGTGTTTTACACAGCTCTATGCCGTCCATTCCTGGCATTTGCATATCAAGCACTGCAATATCGTACATACAATTTTTATCTTGGTATTGCTGCGCGCACATAGCAAGTGCTTGATGTGCATCGCATGCGAGCGCAACTTTTGCGCCCCAATGTTCAAGCTGTTGTAAAATTACTATTCGATTTGTTTCGTTATCATCAACAACTAAAACAGTTAATTCTTCCATATTAATATTAGGAATATACCGCTCTTTTTGATCGCCTGGTGTCAGCATTATAGTAGCAGTAAAGGTACTTCCTTTACCTGCTTCGCTAGTGAGAGAGATAGCACCACCCATTAACTCACAAAGCTGCTTACAAATGGCAAGCCCTAAGCCACTGCCCCCGTATTCACGCGTTGTTGATGCATCTACTTGAGAAAATGGAGTAAATAATTGCTGCTGTTTTTCTAAACTGATCCCTATACCGGAGTCTTTTATACTGACAATAAATTCTAAGTCTTGCGCCACTTTATTAATTTTCGCACTTACAACAACCTCGCCCTTACTCGTAAACTTAACGGCGTTACTTAGTAAATTAGTAAGTACTTGACGAATTCGCCCAGGATCACCGCATAACTGCGAAGGCTCAAGTGCAACCAAATCCAAGATTATTTCAATGCCTTTGTTTTGAGCCGTAAATGCTTGCGCGGCAGCAACTTCACCAATTAAATCGCGGGCATTAAAGTTAATTTCTTCAAGCTCAATTTTACCCGCTTCAGCTTTAGAAAAGTCCAAAATATCGTTAATTACACCCAATAAAGAATGCGCACTTGTTTTGGCTATATCTACTTTAGTTTCTATTGGTTTAGGTAATGACTCTAATTGAACAAGCTCTAACATGCCAAGTACGCCATTCATTGGCGTTCTTATTTCGTGACTCATCGTTGCTAAAAACTGGCTCTTAGCAATAGCTGCATCCTCTGCTTTTACAAGCGCAACTTTAAGCTCTTCACTAATTACTTTTCGCTTTTGAGAAACTAAAGTACTGCCCACTAAAGTAGCTAATGACCGAAGATAGGTTTCTTCACTTTGCGTCCAATAGTGGTGCTCATCAACAGTTTCAGCACATAAAATACCTAAATTACCATCGCCTGTTGCTATAACGGCATCAAGCATAGATTTAATATTGAGTGGTTTTGCATACGCTTCTATAAAATCAACAGTTGCCGGGTGAGTATAAACATCATCAATAGCCACTAAATTATGCATATAGATGGCATCATAATAAGCAGGATAGTCTTTAGCAGTTAAAACAGCATCTGTATCTACAAACCCTTGACCATCTATATATAAGCTATGACACGTCATCACATCTCGTTTTTCGTTAAAAATCCATACCGAAGCACGTGCAATATTTAGCACTTCACACATAGATTTAACCGCTAGCTTTTTAACTTGCTCTACATCACTATTTTGTACTTCAGGTGCAACCGTAAGCGCGGCTAAATTTTTGTTATATCTGTTGGCTTTTTCGCTTTCGAGTTCAAGGCGTTTATGTGCGTCAATACTTTGAAATGAGCCAAAAACACGCACACATTTACCATCTTTAAACTCTGTTTGCCCCATCGATTTAACCCAGCGTTCTTGCCCAGCATAGGTTAAAATAATAAGTTCAACACTCCAGCTTTCGCCTAATGTCACTGCGCATTCAAACAAAGTATTTATAGTATCTCGATGCACTCCTGGTTTATAAAAATCAATTGCGGTATCTATGTTCGGTTCAAAGCCCTCTGGTACTTCGTGGATAACTTTAACTTCATCAGACCAATAAAGCGTATGTGCTTCTAAGTCAATTTCCCATGCGCCAATCTGCCCTTGCTTACTCATTGACTCTAGTAAGCTCTGCTGACGACTTATTTTTAATTGTGTATTGTATCGCTCTGTAATATCTAAAATAAATCCATCTAAATGCAATATGTTGCCATCATCTGCGTAAATCGCTTGGCCTTTTTCGTTTACCCAATGCAAAGAGCCATCGCGGGCTGTAATTCTATACTCAACAGACCATGACTGCTTAGCACTGGCACAGCGTAAAATTTCAGCTTTTATTTTTTTAGAATCGTCTTCGCATATCAAATCAAAAAAGTTGAGTGTTTCGTTATGTATTAACTCATCAGGTGAATAACCTGTTATCTCACTTGCTTGCTCACTCATATAAAGCGTGCTTAATTTATCATCAAATTTACACCGATAAATAATACCCGGTATATTTGATACCAAAGATGCAAATCTATCTCGGCTTCCTTGCAGTTCAAGTTCAGTTGCTTTTTTATCTGAGATATCTAAGTGAGTGCCTATCATTCGCTTAGGCGAACCATCACTATTCCATTCAACCACTTTAGCTGTATCAAGCACCCACACCCAGTGGCCATTTTTATGCTTCATACGCGCCTCACTTTCGTAGTAATCTGTTTCACCAGCAAAGTGCGCTTTTAGCTTTAAGTCTGATTCAATTAAATCCTCTGGGTGAGCAAATTTATACCAAGTTTGTATTGTACAAGGTTCTAGATCACTCAGTTTATACCCTATAATTTCAGCCCAACGGTTATTAAACGTCACTTTATTAGTATCAATATACCAATCCCAAATACCTACAGCAGTTGTATCTATTACTAATTGTAACTGTGTTTTATGTTGCTCAAGCTCTAGCTCTTGTAGTTTAAGCGCGGTCATATCGGTACGAATAGCAATATAGCTTTGCGGTTTACCGCTTTCATCTAAAAATGGCGCAATGGTCGTATCTACCCAATAAAAGCCGCCATGCTTCGCTTTATTGCATATTTGCCCGTTCCATACATCTCCGCGTTTGAGGGTTTTATACATATTTTTAAAAAATTCTTTTTCGTGCTTTCCTGAATTTAAAATACGATGGTTTTGACCTATTAATTCATATTCATCATAGCCACTAATTTCACAAAACTTCTTATTTACAAAAGTAATGGTGCCATGCAAATCAGTTACTGCAACAATGGCATGTTCATCTAATGCGCTTTTTTGCTCAGCTAATTGTTTTAATGCAATTTGAAGTGCAGAGCGTTGTTTTTGCAGTATGCTTTGCTGTTCTGCTTTTACGGCCACTAACTTACGCAGGCCTAATGAAAGCTGATTAAACTCTATGCTGTCGTTTATTATTGGCACTTTAACCACATCACCTTTGGTAATGTTTTCAACAATTTTAGCTAAGTTAATTAAAGGACGAGAAAGCCGACGACCAAACCACCACGACGACGTTAATATAAGTAGTAACGCCCCCATATTTGTTAATATAGCGAGCTGCTTATAATAATTAGACCCTTTCAATGCAACGTCTTTTGGTTTTGATACAAGTAATTGCCAACCAGATTCATTTAAAAACTCTAAAGAATTAATATACCCATATAAAGTGACTTCATCTTTATTAGTATAAGAAAAAACACGTTGTGTTGGTGAGCCATTCTGAGAGAAAAATAGTGGTTGGGCATCGTCTGTATTATTACTTTTTTGAATTTTATTATTGTGCATAACATAAAATGTTATGTCTTTATTAGCTGTGTGTATTTTACTTAGATTATTCAATAAGCCGTTTAAATTTATATCTGCGAGCAATATGGTTTGTAACTTATTTTCGCCATTTAATACCGGTAAACCAATAATATGATACTCACGCCCTGAGACAGTCATTGACTGAAATTGAATTTCTCCTGTATTTTTAATACCAGAACGAATGTCGTTAAAGCGTTGATCTTTAATTATATTAAAAAAGGGGGATGTGGGGAGTGAATTAACGAGGTCTACATCAATAAGCTCTACATTATTAACAAAGTCGTACTGCTCAACAAATTGACTGATTAATTTTTGCTTTTTAGCAGGGCTAATATCAAACTGTGTCCTAAGCAAATATAGGTCTTTAACATGGTCTGCAAACCAAATATCAGCAAATTGCTTGCCTATATTATTAAGCTCGTTTAGTTCAGTGTCTGCATTTTGTTTAAGGGTGCTATTTACGTGTTCAAGACTAAACCACGTAAGTATACAAAGTGGCCCTAAGGCTATAATTATAAAGGTTATAATTAACTTACTTCGAACAGACTGTCCTTTACCTGTTAATTCACCAAAGTTTAAACCTTTGTCCATGCTTAATACCCAGCAGCTTTTAATCATTTAATATTACTTACATTAATGCACTAAATATATAAAGACGCAAGTTTTGAGCTGTAAACTCCTTAAAAAATCGATATTTAGCGTTACAATCTTAAATTCACGCATTCAAAAAAATACGCCTTTATCACTAACTTACAATTGCGTTCATTTACGCTATAACTCCTGTAGCTGTTTTAAATCACCCATGATATAAGCAATATTCAATCAAAGCATTTGAGGTCATTATGGCGCACGATCACTCACATAGTCATGTAGACGAAAACCAAAGCAATAAACAGCTAACCGTTGCTGTGGTTATTAATGTATTGCTAACTATAGCCCAAGTTATTGGCGGGGTATTTTCGGGCAGTTTGTCACTAATAGCCGACGCCCTACATAATTTAAGTGATGCTGCCGCTATATTTATCGCGCTCGTTGCACGTAAAATTGGTAATAAACCAGCTGACGGCACTCATCACTTTGGCTATAAACGCGCCGAAATACTCGCCACACTTTTTAATAGCAGTACATTAATATTAATTGGCGTGTATTTAATTTTTGAAGCCATTTCGAGCTATTTAAACCCTCAACCAATTAATGGCTGGATAGTTGTGTGGGTGGCAGCAATAGCATTGGTAATCGATTTAGCAACCGCATTTTTAACCTACCGAGCAGGTGCAAAGCACAGCATAAATATAAAGGCGGCCTTTATCCATAACGTATCTGATGCAATGGCGTCTATTGTGGTAATTATTGCGGGCACCTTAATTATTTTATACCAATGGTACATTGTCGATTTAATTGCCACTGTACTTATTTCTATCTATGTAATTTATCATGGCATTTTACTATTAAAGCAAAGCTGCAAAATTTTAATGCAAGCAGCACCCAATAACATCGACACACACGCAATATCGAATGCTATTGGTAGTGAATTTAATATCGAATCTGTAACCAGTATTAAGCTTTGGCAACTAGACGATAAAGAAAACTACTGCGAGCTTGTTATTAGCACTCAGCAAGCAATTGATTTGCCAACCTTAAAAAGCTTTTTACACGACAATTTTAATATCGAAAACTGCATAATAGAAATCCAACCAAATACACAACTATTTAATTGAAAACAGCTCGTATTATCATTTACAATGTTGCCATTAACTCATAATGAGATACCGTTTTTGAAACTTTGGTTACGTAGAATTCATTTAGGCCTTGCCCTTATTAGCGGACTATTTTTATTAATAGTGAGTTTAACCGGTGCTGTTATGATTTATGCAAAAGACATACAGCACCTAATAGAACCAAATAAATGGCTCGTAACGCCACAAGCAAACTTGATGCCTTACGATGTACTTATACAAAATGTACAAGCTCAAACTAAGCAAAAAATCACCTTTTTTATGCCCGAGCAAGCATCGGATGCCGCTTGGCAGTTCAGACTAGCTAATAAACACTACGCGAGTGTTAATCCCTACTCAGGGAGTGTACTAAACGTCTATGAATCAACCGACACGATTTATGGGTTTGCGATGGGATTGCATCGCTGGCTGTTGTTTGAAAACAGTAAGGGTGAAAAAACCTTTCGAAATTGGATGTCGGTGTGTGCATTGCTACTTTTAATCAATGTATTACTCGGCTTTTATTTATGGGTAAAGCCCAAAAACAGAATTAAACGTTTAGCCATAAAACCCAAAGCCAAATTTAGAGTGCTTATGTACCAATTACATACAGTGCTTGGTGTTTACTTTTTTATACCGCTGGTACTTATTGCCTTTACTGGCATGGCATTTAACTGGAAAACACAAACTCAATCGGTATTAGAATTTGTGACGTTTAATAAAGTAGAACAAAGACCTGAAGCGCCAAAAATAATAGCCCCTTCTCAAGCTACTTTAGACTATAACAAAGCAATTAAAAATGCAGAGAACGTATTTCCAGATGGTAAAGTATATAGGATTTATTTACCTAAAAAAGCCGACGAAGCAATTGCACTAAGAATGCAAAACCCTGGCGAAAGCCACGCTTACAGCTGGGTTTGGACTAACCCATTTACTGGTAAAGTATTAAACTCATTTGACGCCAGTAAAACCAACTTCACAACACAAGCATGGAACTTTAAGTATAAGTTTCACATTGGTGATTTTGCAGGTCCTATTGTGCAGTTTTTATGGTTATTAATAGCCCTTTCACTCGCATTTTTTATTGTAAGCGGTGTATATTTTTGGTTAAAACGCCATAAATGGAAATAAATCTCATTAACACTTGCGTCATTAGTTGATAATAATTACCATTACGTAAATTATTATCAACTAAGACACCCCATGTTAAAAACTTCGCTTTGCCTTATTGCTGTTGCAATAAGTACTAACACGTTAGCAAATGAAAATAATAAAAATGAATACACTTCTGATCAGTTAGAGCATGTCATTGTATCTGGCAGCCGCATATCAGAAAGCATTGACGAAGTACCTGCCTCGATTACCGTTATTAGTCAGCAACAAATACAACAGCATTTAAAAGTAAGTTCAGAACTAGGAAGTTTACTCGCGCAAATGGTTCCTGGCCTTGCACCCGATACCGGCAGTTCGAGTAATTCAGGACAAACACTACGCGGCCGTGCGCCTTTAATAATGATTGATGGTGTACCGCAATCAACCCCTCTTCGTAATGGTTCTTTAGGTGTAAAAACGCTTGATGCAAGTGCCATAGCGCGCATTGAAGTCATAAAAGGCGCAACGTCTATTTATGGTAATGGTGCCTCAGGTGGCATTATTAACTACATAACAAAACAGGCTCGCAGTGATGGTAAGCCTGAAGGCGAAATAAGTATTTCAAGTCGCTTTAGTGCGGTTAAATTAGCAGAAAGTGGCGGCGGTAGAATATCGGCAGCAGTAAACGGTAAGCTCGATAAACTAAGCTATCTGTTAACAGCAAGCTATGAAGAAAACGGCGTACAACGCGATGCAGAAGGTGATATTTTAGGTTTACAATATGGTTTATCCGACTCTGAAACTCAAAACTATTTTACCAAACTAACTTATGATTTTGACGACGAAAAGCAACTGCAGTTTAGCTATAACTTTTACAGCTCACAGCAAAAAACTGATTTAGGCGATGTTACTGGCGATGGCAATATAGGGGAAAAAACATACGCTATACACGTCCCCTTAGCGCTTCAAAAACAAGGTAAACCGCAAGGCCCAGAAGGCAACGAAAATATAACCCTAAAATATGTTGATTACGCGTTGTTTGAAAACACACAAATGACCCTCGATCTGTATAAACAAAATATAGAAAACGTATTCTTTTTCTCAACCGCTTTAGCCAATCTTGATGAAGGTTATAGCGGTGGTCAATCGGTTATTAAATCAGACAAACAAGGCGCAAGAGCTACATTTAATAGCCAGTTTGATTTTGAAAACGTAACAGCCACCCTAATCTACGGTATTGATGCCTTAAACGATAAAACATCGCAACCTTTAGTAGATGGCCGTGTGTGGGTGCCAGAAATGGACATGGAAAGTGTGGCTGGCTTTTTACAAACCAAATGGGTAATAAACGACGACATTATTGTAAAAGCGGGTGTAAGAAACGAAAGCATTGATTTGAGCGTAAGTGACTACCAAACGCTAAAACTTTGCAAAACCGCATCGCAATGTTCTGTACCATTAAATGTGCGTGGCGACACCATTAATTACGATGCAACAACCTATAATGCCGGTATTAAATATAACTTAACAGATGCCTTTAGCCCGTTCTTTAGTTACTCACAGGGCTCTGATATTTCTGATATTGGTCGCTTACTTCGCGCAGCGACCGTTGACGATATTGCACTTATTCAAACCCAAGCCTCAATAATCGATAATTACGAAGTTGGTTTTACTTCACAGTTTGAAAACGTGCGTTTTGAATTTGCTCTTTACAGAAGTACCTCAGAGCTTGGTACAAGTAATGAGTATAATGAAGTAACGGGAGTTTACGAACCTGTACGTGCACCACAAGAAATATGGGGTTACGAAGGGTTAGTTAACTACACTATTACCGAAGACCTTAAATTAAGCGCAACTTATAGCTATGTTGAAGGTAAAAATACCGAGGCCGATGACTATCTAGGCGCAAGCCAAATTAGCCCACCTAAAGCCACTGCTAATTTAACGTGGCAAACAAATGACGAGCTATCACTTGCGATGAGCTTTTTATATGTAGGCGACAGAAAGCGTTTTGATAAAAATGCGCAAGGCCAATACTCTGGCGATCAGGGCCCTGTTAGTAGCTACAACACATTTAACTTAAGTGGCCAATACAATGTTAACGCCAGGTGGAGTGGGTATTTTGGAATAGAAAACCTGTTCAATAGTGATTACTACACTGCCCGCGCACAGGCATATACCTACGGTGGATACAATATTAAAGGATTAGGCACAACGGCAACGCTGGGTGCTAAATATCAATTTTAACAAATAAACACACGTTATAGGCATGCCCCGCATGCCTATATACTTAACCTGAGCTCTGGTTAAGAGATTTACTGACCTATTGAATCATGGAGATATTTAAATTGATTTTCTCTAGCCAGATATTCTCAGTGAAAACAAGGCGACTTTACGCGTCAATAGCTAGCCTATTGCAAGTCAATTCAACGCAGTTAGCGCTGATAATAACTGCTGGAGATAGATTTATTATTCAGAGTTCAGGTTAATTAACAAACCCCGCATAAATAAACATCTCACTTTTTATCTAGCAATCATGATCTTATATTAGATGCTAATACAAATAACAAACTGTCCATAAACCAAGCAGTAACGCAAACTTAAATAAGAATCAAAACCAATAGTAACGCAATGATTTTTATAGAGAAAACTTGCAATACAGGCTATTTGTACTACACTGCATGCAATTGAAATAGTTAAGGCGATTTATCATGAAAGGTAATCAACAAGTAATCGATGCGTTTAATACATTGTTAGCTAACGAATTAGCAGCAATCGATCAGTATTTTATACACTCGCGCATGTATGACGACTGGGGTTTAAACAAACTATACGAGCGCCTTAACCACGAAATGGAAGAAGAAAAAGATCACGCAGATTGGCTTATTAAGCGCATCTTGTTTTTAGAAGGTGTACCAAATATGACTAAGCGCCGTGATTTACTTATCGGTAACGATGTAAAAAGCATGATGCAAAACGATTTAACACTAGAGCTTGAAGTAGTTGCATGTGTTAAAGATGTAATCGCAATATGTGAAGAACAACAAGATTATCAATCTCGTAGCATTTTAGAAAAACTGTTATTTGATACCGAAGAAGATCATGTTTACTGGTTAGAACAACAACTTGGCCTAATTGATAAAATTGGCTCTGAAAATTATCATCAAGCACAAATGGCTTAGTAGGAGCATATTATGAAAGGCGATAAAGACGTTATTGCAGCACTTAATAAAGTACTCGCTAATGAGCTTGTTGGTATTAATCAATACTTTTTGCATGCACGCATGTTTAAAGATTTTGGCTTTACACAACTAGATAAAGCAGATTACAAAGTATCAATTCAAAAAATGAAAAACGCCGATCGTTTAATCGAACGTATTTTGTTTTTAGAAGGCTTACCAAATCTTCAAGACTTAGGCCGATTACGTATTGGTGAAAACAGCGAAGAAATGATTGCAGCTAACATGAGTTTTGAACTTGATACTATTAACGAGTTACAAAGCGCAGTAAAACTGGCTGAAAGTAAAAAAGATTACATTACCCGCGAAGCCCTTGATCACATTTTAAATGAGCAAGAAGAGCAAATTGATTGGTTAGAAACCCAACAATTGCTTATTAAAAATACGGGTATTAAAAACTACTTGCAGTCTCAACTGTAAATAGTAACAAGCATAAAAAAAGCAGCTAAAAAGCTGCTTTTTTTATATCTAAATTTTATATGTAATTAAGCAACTTGATCCGTTACATCAGCAATTTGAATAAGTCTGCGATTAAGGATCTTTTTAGTACAACCACAACACTTACCGCATTGGCTGCCTACTTTAAGCTCTTTAGTTAATTCACGCATGGTCGTTGCACCATCGTCAATTGTTTGCTCAATTTTTTTATCAGTCACACCGTGACATAGACAAATATACATGAATACAAACCACTCTCAATTTCATTTAGTAGGTGCATACTAATCTAAACGAAAATGGTTATCAATTGTTATTTGGAAAAATGTGTATTTTTTGAAATTTTTTTGGCCAGCGCCACTTAAGTCGAGAATTCGCGGCAGCTTGAGAATAGTTTGAATATTAAGCAAGGTGTAGCACACAGATTGAGATTTATTAATTAGAGCTCACCTTAAATCTAAGTAAGATTAGGTTTAGGTAAATAGTTGAATGATTGAAAATTAATTACATTAAGGCTTTAGGAGCCTTAATGTATAAGGACTGAATTTATGGGTAGGTGATTTCCGGTTTGTGCCAGTGTAGGTCGGATAAGCGAAGCGCCATCCGACACAGTAAAATACCGTGTCGATTATTATCAATATCTTATGTTGTCGAGTGACTGGAGAGTGCCATGAGCGGTAGTTCATAATATCCTGATGAAGTGACGGTTATAGTTTGCTTATCCACCAAAGCCGCCAGCCACTATGCATTATTCACTAAGATGAGATGTAAGGCGTTCTCTGCGGACCCGTCACATCACCCGGTTTCTCTCACGCGTGATTAAGCGCGACCACAGGGTCGAGCTTTGCCGCCGCCCGCGCTGGCAAATAGCCAAAGGTAATCCCGATCAGGGTCGAGGACAGGAAAGCCACAACAATCGCCGTAGTCGAGAAACTCAACTGCACATCGGTCGAAAAATACACCACCATCTGCCCGCCGATCAGGGCTCCGGCGATCCCAATGACGCCACCTGTCAGGCAAACTAGAACTGCTTCGATCAGGAACTGCGCCACAATATCCGACCGCCGCGCCCCGATCGCGATGCGCACGCCGATCTCTTTTGTGCGCTCGGTGACAGATACCAGCATGATATTCATCACCCCGATCCCCCCCACAATCAGCGAGATCACAGCAATCATCGCCACCAGCAAGGTCAGCGTTTCCGTGGTCGAGGTCATCGTGTCGCGGATCGTGTCGGAGTTTGTTAGGAAGAAATCCTTGGTGCCGTGGCGGGTGGTCAGCAAAGCATTGATTTCTGTCTCGGCAAACGAGGTGTCGTAATCATCGCTCACCCGCACCTCGATGCTATCAAGGAAATTCTGTCCGGAAATCCGCGTCATCACCGTGGTATAGGGAACCCATACATTCAGTGATTCCGGGCCAAAGCTTGCCCCGCTGGACCGCACCACCCCAATCACCCGCACAGGCACGCCACTCAGAAGCAGAACCTTGCCAACCGGGTCGTCGCCCGCGTCGAAAAAAGTGTCGCGCGTATCCTCGTCGATCACCGCGACTTGGCTGCGGTCGATAACATCGTCGGACGCGAAGCTACTGCCGGTCAAGGTGTTGTAATTGTGGACCTGAAAATAATCCCCGCTCACCCCGTTGATCGACGCATCCGAGGCGCTACCTCGATAGACAACGTTGCTTTGGGTCGCAACCGAAGGCGAGGTGCTGTCGGCATAGGGTTGCAACGCCAGTGCTTCCGCATCCGAAGGCATCAGCGTTTCCACCTTGGCCGCATTGCGCGCCCCGAAGCCTGTACCCGAACGAACGGTGATCGTGCTGGTCCCAAGCGATGAAATGCTGTCGAGCACCTTTTCTTTGGTGCCTGTGCCCAACGCGACCACCAACACTACGGAGGCGATACCGATGATGATGCCCAGCATCGTCAGAACTGAGCGCACCCGATTGGCCAAAAGCGCTTTGAACGACATTTCAAACGCCTCGCGCAGCCGCAACAGCGCAGCCCCGGTGCCCGTTTTCCGCGGGGCGTGCTCCAACCGGTTCGCATCTGTGACATCCTTGGCGGCCGTCTGTGTATCCGAGATGATCCGGCCGTCACTTATTTCGATTGTGCGATGGGCATGCTGGGCGACCTCGGGGTCATGGGTAACCATGACGATGGTGTGGCCTTTGCGGTTCAGTTCCAACAGCAACTCGATCATTTCCCTGGAACTCTTTGTATCAAGCGCGCCGGTGGGTTCATCCGCCAGGATCACCTCACCGCCGTTCATCAAGGCGCGCGCCACGGAAACCCGTTGCTGTTGGCCCCCAGAAAGCTCGCTCGGGCGGTGGTCTAAGCGGTCGGCTAAGCCAAGCTGGCCCAACAGATCAGTGGCTCGTTGGTGCCGGGCCGCGCGGTCCTCTCCAGTATAGATCGCGGGCACCTCGACATTGCCCACCGCATCAAGATCGGGCAAAAGTTGATAGCGCTGGAAGATAAAGCCGAAATGCTCGCGCCGTAGTTGAGCAAGCTGATCGGGGCTGAGTTCGCTCACATCCTGACCGGCAAAGCTGTAGCTGCCCGAACTGGCGCGATCGAGGCAACCGAGGATGTTCATCAGCGTTGATTTACCCGAGCCAGAAGCCCCAATGATCGCCACCATCTCACCCGACCTGATGTCAACATCAACATCGCGCAGGACAGTGATGGTTTCATCGCCAGCCTGAAAGCTGCGCGAAATCCCACGTGCTGAAATCAGTGGTACCTCCATCATCACATTCTCACCCGTGGCGTGCTGGTATTGCTCTGTGAGGCAGAGGGGGCCACGACCGCGAGGCCGGTAACAACCTCTTCGCCCTCACTCAGTCCCGATATGATCTCGGCCCTGATCTTGTTGTTCAGCCCGACTTCAACCGGCACAGTCGTCGTTGTGCCGCCTGTGGCATCATACAGCTTGACAGTGTAACCATCGGCGCCTTTGCTCAGCGCCGCGGACGGCACAGTCAGCACGTTTTCCGCCTTGTCCAGAATGATCGAGACTTCAGTCGTCATGCCGATGCGCAGCAGATGGTCTGGATTATCTACCTCCAGCAACCCATTATAATAGATCGCCACATCGGTTGAGATGGTGTCGCTGGTCTCAATTGCCGAAGGCGCAGGCTCGATAGCGCGCACAGTAGCAGAGAATTTGTGATCCGGTTCTCCCAAGATAGTAAAGAACACTTGCTGCCCAGGTTTCACATGCACCACGTCAGCCTCGGATATCTCCGCCTTCACCACCATACTGTCCAAATCGGCAAGCTTGACGATTGTCGGCGCGCTTTGTGAGGCGTTCACCGTCTGGCCTTCTTCATTAACGATTGCCACAACCGTGCCGGAAATCGGCGCAACGATATTGGTCCGTTCAAGCGCGATTTGCGCGGTTGAGACGTTGAGCTCAACGCTGTCTTGTTGTGCGGCCAGCGCGTCAAGCTCGGCCTTGTAGACATCAACTTCGGCCTGAGCTGCCGCAAGATCCTCTTTCGATACATAATCCGAGGTGGTCAGCTTTATCTGCCTGTCCAGCGTCAGTTTGGCCTTGACCAGACTGGCATTCTTGGCGGCGATCTGGGCCTTTATATTGGCCAGATTCGCCTTCGCCGTTAGCACAGCATTTTGCTGGTCCTGACTGTCGATCTTCGCAATCAGGTCACCTTTCTCGACCTCGTCGCCAAGGGCGACCGCCAGTGTTTCGATTTGACCCGAGATACGTGCGCCAACGCTGACCAATTGTTTGGCCTCCATAGTGCCCGACGCCAGCACCGTCTCTTCAACGGTGCCAAGTCTGACAAGAGCCGTCGTCGGAGGGGCCTCGGGTTCGTTCTGGGCCAAATAGAACCAGCCTCCAACCGCGGTCGACAACAACACAATCGGGATCAATATGCGTAATGTTTTCATAAAAGAAGTCCTTTCGGGCTGAAACTGTGGCAACAAGCCGTTATACGCCGAAGCGTGATAATTCCATCGTCAGTTTTTCGGGCATCGTCCCTCCAAACGGCAAAAAGCCTAAGGACACCCAAGTTTACGCCGCCTGCAATTGCCTGTCCATTGACTATCGGGCTCATCATTCGCACACGTAGCAACGAAATTTCTTCTGTTAAAAAATGCTCTAATACTACTTCTAGATTTAACTTTATTTCATCGATATACATCTACACTCCCGAAATACATAGCGTCGTTTTAAGCGGCAAATTGCAGTTGGCTAAAATAAGTGAGGCACGAACAAAAAGCCAACTGTAATTTGTCCGACTTGAAAACCCTTACAGCTCGACCAAGCCACTTAATTTAAAAGTAACTGACTATTATACTAAGTGGAATATGCTTCTGTTGGTCACGAATATTTGAGCGGAAACAATCTATGTTTGTAACAAGACTTTCGGATCAACAGGAGCAATTTGTTTCAATACGCATACTTAGGGATTGTCGTAAAGTCGACTATTTATAAGACCTGCGAGAAACACTATTAATCACTACCTATCCTTTCACTTTACCTCTAGGAGGCCCAAAATGGAAGCCTTTAACGTTTCAGATTTTGCTGCCCTTATCGGGATCGATTGGGCCGACCGTAACACGATATTTATAAAATAAATCGCGCCACAAATACACAACACTTAAATGTGATTTCATCTGATCCTAAGTCAATTAATGCATGGGCGCTTGAGTTAAAACAACGCTACAATGGCAGACCTGTTGCTATCGCGTGAGAGCTTAAAAAAGGCCCGCTTATATACGCACTCAGTAAATTTAAGCACATTGTATTATTTGTGATTAATCCATCATGTGTCGCTAAATATCGTGCAGCATTTACGCACAGCGGGGCTAAAGACGATCCTACTGATGCGATTATTCAAGTTGAAATTCTACAACTTCATATGGATAAATTAACGGTTATCAGACCGGATTCAGAGGACGTTAGATGCCTTGCGCAGCTTGTCGAATATCGCCGCAAATTAGGACAAGATTGTGTTGATTTAACCAATAAAATAGCCACAACGCTAAAAAATTATTATCCCCACGTGATTGATTGGTTTAAAGAAAAAGACACTCAAATATTCTGTGACTTCTTACTGCGTTGGCCCTCTCTTGCTCACGCTAAAAAAGCGAGAAAACAAACACTACTCGACTTCTTTAATCAAAATATCTAGTCTAACAAAAACGTTAATAACTACTTTATACCTGTAATTAACTAATCACTTGTGGTTTTAGAACTGAACCAAGTAGTAAGTTAACCTGCCTATTCATGCAATAACTAACTACTTGCTATGTTGAGATGAATTAAGTACTAAGTCACTTAAACAAAATTCATGATAAATAATTAAAACAATAAAGTCGCTGATGGGTGATGTTCCGCTCTCTACCACACTTATCCTGCATTATTATTTAGAGTCATTACTCGTAACAACCTGAGTATCAATGTTTATCCAAATTTACTATGCCACTACACTCATCGTTATTATGGCCTAATGAGCCAAAAAAAGGACATTGGCTTAAACTAGCTGACCACTACAACTAGACTATATCTAAACTCCCTTCTACTCTCTAAGTATGCCTTTTTATAATGAGTTATTTTATGTACATTTTAATAAAAATACGAATGCAACTCACTTTAGAAAATCACTAAAAACATAGGTGTATACAATGTCTGATAGCAATGGGTTATTTGTTTTTAATGAAGAGCAAGAGGTTAACGATTTAAATAAGAAAGTAATCAAAATCCTCACAGTTGAAGACGACATTAACTATCAAAACGCTTTAACTAATAGCTTAAAAGAAATACAGGTTGATGAAGGGTGTACTATAGAAATTCTTGTAGCTAACTCGATATCACAAGCAGCCCTCGTTTTAAGCTCACACCCAGATATTGCATTAACCTTCATTGATGTTGTATTGGAGGAGGATGACTCGGGGCTGCGCTTAGTAGATACAATAAGAGAGGTGTTAGGCAATTCAGATATGCGTATAGTATTACTTACAGGTCAGCCCGGTTTTGCGCCGGAGCAGCATGTAATGAAATCATTAGATATTGATGAGTACTGGAATAAGTCAGATGTCTCAGCAGAAAAACTTCAGTCAATAGTCACAAGTAACTTACGAACTTGGCAATATATCTCTCAAATATCATCAGCAAGAAAAGGACTTCAATTAGTATTAGATGCATCTAGAAGCATTAACAGTAAGCACGACATGCGATCTTTTTCTAAAGCAGTACTAGAAGAAATTAGCAATATATTAAATATTACTGATGGTGGTGGAATAATATGCTCTAGCGGTGGTTCCAACACAAAAGCACTTATATCAACCGCTAATGGTTGCTTTGATGGATTTGAAGGTCAACTGGTTGAGCAAGAAATATTAAACAGCGATATTTACACTGACTTTGAACTTGCTATTACTGAACAGCGACACGTTTTTTCGAAGCACCATACAGTATTCTATTTTGAAACAAAAAACCTTGATAATAAAAGCTATGTCACGATCGTAAAGTCCGACAACTCCATAGGTGAGCAAAATGAATATTTACTCAAGGTGTTTAGTGAAAATGTTAATACGGGATTTGCGAATATAGCGCTACTCAATAAGCTGACTGAATTGGCCTATACCGATGTTTCACTCAATTTACACAACCGAAATTGGCTAACGCGCGAAATCAGAAATATGAATCTTCATGAGCAATACCGAACACTGTTAGTTGTGTTTGAAGTTGAGCAATTTGAAGAAAAAGCTTTTACATTTGGTCATGACTTTTGTCAAATATTACTAAGTGAGGTCTATAAAAACATTAAGCTTACTTTCGCCCCCTTCTCACCCCGAATAGCCATTATTAACAATAGTAGTTTTGGTTTACTCGTCAATACTGACGTTGAAATTTCAAAAGAAATGATTGCAGTACTCAATAGACCGGTGTGTCAGATACAAATGGTAAGACAATATGCCGATGTACGGATTTTAGAGATGGCTCTACGCTCTGTTTTGAGTTTCTCGCCAGAAAAAATAATTAGCATAGCAGAGTCAAGTTTAAGTGATAGCCACTTAACTTCTTCAAAATATATAAAGCATAATCAAGAAAAAACAGAAGCACTCACAAAGCGATTTAGCTTAATGGCTAAATTGAGAGCGGCCATTGGTTCAGGGACTTTAGAGGTTGCCTTGCAACCTAAAATGGATTTAGTAAATTTGATGCCCGTTGGTTTTGAAGCTCTCGCGAGGTGGCAACTAAAAGACGGTAGCTTCATTAGCCCCGAAGTATTTATTGAATTAGCAGAAACGGCTGGCTTAATAAGTGAATTAGACTGTGTTATTTTTGATAAAATTTTAGCAACTATACAAGAGCTTAAAAACAAAGGTATTAATTTGCCTGTTGCTTTTAATGCGTCTGCATTTGACTTGGCTAACCCGCAATACTTTGATCGAATAGCTCAAAAAATTCATGAAGTTAACATAGACCCATCTATGTTAGAACTTGAAATCACTGAAACACAAGCAATTAGTAATTATGATTTAATCAGAGAGTCGTTAGAAAAATTTATGGCATTGGGCATAAAGGTAAGTATTGATGATTTTGGTACTGGCTATTCATCGATTTCGCATATTACCGAAATTACGGCAAATATTCTGAAAATTGACCGCTGTTTCATATGTGATATTGAGCATAATACAGACAATCAATATATTCTTAAAATGATTGTAAATCTTGCTAAGCGATTTAATTTCTCTATTATTATTGAAGGAATTGAAACGTTAGAGCAATGCAATTGGGCTAAAAAAATAGGCTGTAATGTTGCTCAAGGATACTATTTTTCAAAGCCTTTATTTGTCAAAGACTTGATTGAATGGCTAAAACAGTATGAAAAATCTTGATATTGCTGAAGTAAATAGTTCACCTAACCTTAGTAAAAAAAATACAGCAATTAAACTACTTTTTCTTCTTTTTGTGACTGTGTTAATAGGTTTTTTAGTTTATCAGCAAACTCTGCAATCGAGGCTCACAGTGATTCAGGGCTATCAAGATGACAAACTTGCTTTTGTTAACACTGAGTTTGCTAAAGAGTTGAGCAGTCTAAAAAAGTTAACGCAATTTCTAACTAATAATAAAAATTTAAAAAAAGGCTCTACACCAAGATACATGTTAAGAAACCCTCAATCTTTGAAAGCGGTTAATGAGTACTTTTTAAATTTTGGCCTCATGACGCCTAACATATCTCAAATACGTTGGGTTGATATGATGGGAAATGAACGCTTTAGAGTTAACTTCAAAGATGGACATGGCCATGTGATAGAACCTAAAGCCCTACAAAACAAAATGTCGCGATACTATTTTAGGCAAGGTGTCGCGATTCAATCTCCCGACTCATTTCTTTCAAGAATAGATTTGAACATGGAATACGGCACTGTTACCTCCCCTATTGAACCTACAATAAGGGTAACCCATAGAACAAGTGCAAGTGATTATATTGTTGATGGATTAATTATAATCAACTTTAACCTAACTGATTTATTTAAGAAAATACGAGACTTATCCTCTAACGACACTCAAATAAATATCATTAATAGTGATAGTTATTGGCTGTTTAGCCATGAGCCTGCCAAAGAATGGGGGTTTATGCTAAATAAGCCTAACCTTAATGTTAAACACTCTAATCGTAAGCTTTGGAATATCATTACTAGCGAAGATGATCGAACGGTAAGATATTCTGATTCCAATATGTATACGTCAGGAACGTTACCTGTACTTTATTCTAAAAAGCATAATGAAGCGTTAAACGACACTATATATATTTATATTAAGAGCAGAGATAAAACGATATCAGAGATAAAACTTTCTGCATTTATTTATGGTTTCCTTTGTACGTCTATCTTTTTGTTTATTGGTACTTTTATTTTATATAGGGAGTATCGCTATAGTAAGGTTTTACATCAATTATTTGACGAACTACAAGTTGAAAAAATAGAGCTTAAACATGTTAACGAAACTCTTTCGAGTACAATTAAACAGCAACAATTACTACAAGAAAACCTTATAGAAGCACAAAAGCTTTCTTCTTTAGGCTTGCTTGTTGCAGGTGTTGCGCATGAAATGAATACCCCTATTGGCGGTGCAATTATCTCTGTGTCTAACGCAGAAACAGTAATAAAACGATTGTGTGAAGCAATTGAAACAGGACTAACTAAATCTCAGCTTGAGAAGAGCACACACAGTATCGAAAACAATCTGGGACTGGCCAGAGTAAACTTAGATAAGGCTGCGGTGCTTGTCAAAAGCTTCAAAAAAATGGCTATTGATAGAAATAATGAAGATTTTATTGATTGTAATATTAAAGACGTTATTGATGAATTATTAATAACACTTAACTCACGACTAAAAACCTCAAAAATAAAAATAAATACGCAATTTATTGAAAGCATAAATATAAAAAGTCGCCCCGGTATTATTTCACAAGTCATTGAAAACCTCCTCATGAATGCAATTAATCATGCTTTTAAAAAAAACCAGATAGGTGAAATAGAAATAAGCGCAAAAAAAACAAACGACAAAATTAAAATTGTAGTTTCAGATACCGGTTTAGGTATTGATAAAGAAAAGCAAATTTCAATATTTGAACCTTTTTATACATCAGCTCGTGGTAAGGGTAATATAGGTCTTGGATTGTATATGGTCTCTCAGTGGGTAACGCAAATTCTTAATGCAAAAATAGAACTAGAATCGGATCCTAATAGCAGTGAAAAATTTAAAACGAGATTTACAATTACTTTTTTAATAGACCCTTTTAAAAGGTGACTGAAATTCTAACTGCTAAGTACCCTTCAGGAAAAGATAAATCAATCCTGTACTCAGACCTTATAACCATAAACTATATACTTATGACCTCATTGCTAAGCACTTCGCCCTTTAAATAAAGCATTTCTATCGTAAACCATATTTTATTTATTAAATTATTTCTCTAACTTCTTTCAATTACAATGGGCTAAAGCTTTGATAGACCGAACGTTGCGTAAGCGTCTGGTAAAACGCACCTGCTAATGAGTAGTCAAAACTATTGAGCTATCTCTGAATTAAAGCAGAATAAAGTAGCAAAGAACCCTGTGTTTCTTAAGAGTGCAATGGCAATTAGCTCTTTATAGTCGTTGTGGGCGATAAGTACACTTTTTACAACACCTACATCGTTAATTTCAACAGTTTTAATCATTGTGATAGCACTTTTGGTATTATCCACCATTGCAATGTTTATACCAACTCCAATAAATAGCTGATCTATTTTACTTGCTAAAACAACCCATTTCTTTGTTGTAAATTTCGCAAAGGGAACAACCATTTACATCAATTTACGCCTAGAACTGAATTATTTTTTCGGCGTAAAATTTAGATCACATACTTAATGGAATTGGTATTACTTTTTTCCTTGCTACAGCAAAAACACCTATTGGCGGTATTAAAATCGCGGTAGGTGATGATCTTTTAGCCTTTAAACTGAAAATTTTGACTCTAGCTCATTGGCAGGTAAGCGTACATTATTGAAGTTTTACCGTGGCTCATGGTGCCCTATTGTTCGGCAGAACTGGTTATGTTTGAGGCGCTTAAACCAAACTAGATGAATATAACATTCAAATAGTTGGTATTTTTAACGATACCATTGCACAGCAAAAAGAGCATAAAATACGAGATAATATTAGCCACACTTTGGTGGCAGATCCTGAACTAAATATCATCCGACAATACGGCGTTGAACATCACAAAGCATTAGGTGCAACGTCGAAAAATCTGATTAGTATTTTTGGTATATCAATGCCCCTGCCTTGGAAAATGAAATATAAACCGATGTCTATTCCAACGTCGATATTAATTAATGAGAACGGCAAGATTCTATGGATTGATCAATCGAAGGATTATCGTTTACGTGTAAGTGAAGATGCGGTAATGGGAGCGGTAACCGCTAATTTTACCAAAGATTAATAAGACCGACGAAAACAAATCGCAACGCTCTGCACCTAAAGTCATTGCTATTGGGATAGAGAATACCTAGGATCTTACATGGCCTTTATCCGACTTTAAATAATAACCTTGGTGATCCTATGGTGTAGGTAGTGGTGCTAAATTACTTGAATTTATCACCACAGAACTTATGCCTATGGTTGAAAGAAAACACAAGGTTTATGATTATCGTGTTTTCTTCGGGGCATAAACTTTAGGCATTTTCTCTGTGTGCACCCTTTGCAAAAAAATACCTAAATTAATCAATGCGTATTAGCTTACAGACATCAAAGTTGTTAAATATTTACCTTATACATAATAATTTTTGAATGCCTGCCTATTTCTATCTCCTGACTATTGGCCAATTACCAAAGCTAAATTTATTGTTCTTAAATAAATTAACTATGTTCTATTCTTAATATTTACCGCTTAAAAATTTTGTGGAATAATGCCCGCCTCTTAGGGGAGTAGCCCGCTCAGTAATGAGTAAACTTATCAACATAATTGCACCTCAGTGCATGGTAAGTTTGTAATGTTGTAATGTTGTAGCAAGCGTTATCGGCGAGACCTAGGTAGACACTATCCTCATGGCGGGAGATAGTTGTTTGCCTTGGTTTAGTATTCCCGCCTGTAAGAATCAATAATGGAAGTTTTTTTAACCTCAACCGTCACTGTCACACTTGCCGAGATAGGCGATAAAACTCAGCTTTTATCACTCCTATTAGCAGCCCGTTTTCGTAATAAAAGCGCGCTTATTCTTGGTATTTTAGCCGCAACCTTACTCAATCATGGTTTATCAGCGTGGTTTGGTCAGTGGTTAAGTAATAGTTTTTCTTCTGAGTATTTACCTTGGCTTGTAAACATCAGCTTTATTGTTGTTGGCCTTTGGCTATTAGTTCCAGACAAAGACGAAGCTGTAAGTAGTAAATACGATAGCTACGGGGCTTTTTTAGTCGCTTTTGTATTATTTTTTATTGCAGAAATTGGTGATAAAACACAAATAGCGACGGTGTTATTAGGCGCGCAATATCAGTCTGTGTTTTGGGTCACGGTAGGAACCACATTAGGTATGCTAATTGCTAACGTGCCTGTCATATACGCTGGTAATGCGTTACTAAAAAGAATATCTCTAAACACCGTACGTGCTATTGCTGCTTGTGTGTTTGTGTCATTAGGTATTTATGGCTTAGTTACAATTTAATCAATATTAAAGCTCGCAACTGTTGATTTAAATGCGAGCTTTAGTTTTTCTTGCACGTTATTTATGCATTATTTACACAGTAACATCCCTTGGTTTGTGTAATTAAGAGGTTTGAGTTAAAACCTGCGGCTAAATTAGTGACCACAGTTTCAACAAAACCACTTCCCTGAGCACACGCTAATCCTTCAGAGAGCGGCCCAGCATAAACAAACTCACCGTTTTTATTAATAATAACGGCGGCAGGCGTTGCCGGAATAACCTGTTTAAGCTTTGGTGTTAATTCAACTTGTACAACCTTCATAGCTTTATTAGCAGCAAAAGAGGTTAACGATGAAATATGCGGCTTAGCCTGTATAGTACACCCGCAGTTTTTTTCTGTTATGAGTACTAACGACGGCTCACCAGTGTCATCCCAATCCAATTGTTTTTTAAAGTTACTAAACCACTGCTTTTGCAATAAAATATTTGAGTTATCAAATGGTTTGAGCTGCTCTAATTGAAAATAAATTAATCCTGCAACAACGCAAATTAGCCATACAGATATAAGCGAAAATACGAAAGTGTTAGATTTATTTAAACTTGGCAATGCTTTGCTCTAGTACATCTATACTTACATCAATTAGCTGCACTTTAGCGGTTAACTGCTGCACTATTTGCGTATCTTGGTATTGATTTTGTCGCATAGTATCGGTACTACTGGCTATTAACTCAGTATTACCTGCTTGCTCAGCTACCACTTGTGCAACTGAGTCAGAGCTTGAAGACACAGCGGCTATTTGCTCGCTCATTGCTGAAATATTCTCTTTCATTGCGGTACTGATACTTGTTAAATCAACTACAAAATTTACACACTGACTCATTGATTGCGTTGATGTTTTACTATTGTTAACGAGATCTCTGAGTGTTAAACCAATCTTGTCTGTTGTCGCTTTACTATGATTTGCAAGTGATCTCACCTCATCAGCAACAACAGCAAAACCTCGTCCATGCTCACCTGCGCGAGCGGCTTCAATAGCTGCATTTAAAGCAAGCAAATTTGTTTGCTCAGCGATACCCGATATTTCATTAAGAAGACCAGAAATAACCCCCCCAGCTGCAACTAAATGACTTATTTGCTCTTCTGTATGGTTAAGTAACGTTAATAATTCTCTACTTTTCGAATCTGTTTGATGAACATCTTCTAATGCATTACTGACAGTTTTAGTAATATGGTCGACTTGACTCTTAAGCGCTTCACTTTCTTCTTCAACAAGCTTAAAGCCATGTGCAACTTGTGAGCCTGAATTTGCTATATCATCCGTTTGCTGTGTACGATGCACAGCTCCATCTGCAAGCTGGTCATGAACTTCGATAAGCTCTCGCGAGTTTTTTTGCAGTGATTCTGATTGCGCTTGAACTTGCTTAATAACATCAGATATATAGTCTAGCAATGTATTAAATCCAACCACCGCATCGCTTTTAGTATCATCAGCACGTAGGGAAAGTTTAATATTTTCAGGGTCTTCCATTATTTGCTCTGTCGCATAACTTAATGACAAGCCTGCACGGCGCTCGCGTTGCAATGTTTTAGCTATATAACCTGCAACTAGCACTTCAACAATCGCATATCCTGCATGTATAAGTACTGTAGTAAAAGCAAGCCTATCAGGGTCAAATACGTAGAAACCTGTATTTTGAGTTTGAAGATAATAAAAAGATAAATGATGAACAGCAACAAATATAATTGCAGTTATAAAAACACGCCACTGTACAAACATTATAAGTACAGCCATTAAAATGAATATCTCAAAGTGGACTTCTATTAGCCCGAATGTTTGTTGGATGTGCAAAAAGGAGAACATCATAATAGCAGCTGCAACTACGTGTGCGGTTACAGCGTTGTCTGGATGCGTTCTGAGTAACCAAATTGGGAGTAAGCAAAGTGGCAAGCCAATAATAAAAGCTTGAATTAACGTACCAAAATACAGGCCAACACCAATAGACTCAATAAATAAAAGGCTAAAAATAATGGTAAACAACCGAGCGACACTAGACATAAAACCCTTAAATATATTGTAGGTTACTAAACACACAGCATTATACGTAATAAAACTTAAACTGGAGCACTTATTATTTGAATCTAAGTAATAAAACTTCAAACAATTGAAGACAGACTCAAATAGGCTTACTTTATTATAGGTAATATTTTTTTAAACGTTGGTGTTGCAGCCTGTTTTGTCCACTGAAAAATAACAATTTCAGCACATGAAATTACAGCCCCAGCTTGTCGTAACTGATCAATTGCTAGCTTTTTATGTTCAGGATTTCGAGAGCCTATAGCATCTTGGATAATAATGACCTCGAAACCACTTTGAATTAAATCTAAGCATGTTTGCAACACACATACATGTGCTTCAGTCCCTACAACTACAATTTGTTTTTTTCCATAGATTTTTAATTGTTCTAAAAACCCAGGCTCTGCGCATGCACTAAAATGAGTTTTATGAAAATACGCGGCATCGGGCAATATATTTTTGATTTGCTGATTCGTTTCGCCTAAGCCCTTCACATATTGCTCTGTTATTAAGGCTGGTATATCGTGAATAATAGCAGCATGCGATAACTGCAACGTACTTTTTAAAATATTCTGAAAATCTTTAATTGCAGGGGCGAGCAACTCTTGTAAGTCTACAATTAATAACATGCTATTTTTTACATCAATATTAGATAAAACCACTATACTCTCCTCATAAGTAGTAACTGTTATCTTTATAGATTAGCTCATATCTTTATATATTAGCTCACTATTTGAAAATAAAATCTTTAACTGAACGTATATTATTTGTAATTCAAAAATAAAAACTTATGCTATATTTACTATCTAGCTAAGTACCAATCTATCTACCCCTGAGAGTGTTTATAAGTGCGTTTGAGTAAATTTTTTTATCATATTATCATTATTTTTTTACTATGCATTCAAAGCACTTTTGCATCACAAAACTATGCTCAGCAATTACAACGTATTTCTACTGATGAAGGCCTCTCGCAAAGCTACGTTTTGCAATCACAAGAAGATGAAATTGGCTACATATGGATAGCAACCCAACAGGGTTTAAATCGCTTTGACGGATATCAAGTCAAAACCTTTGATGGTGGCTTTGGGTTAGATAAACACTATATTTATGCTTTATTTAAAGCCGAAGATGGAAATATCATAGTTTCAACCAATCTTTCCGGTGCATATATAATAGACCCCCTCACTTTAAAAACTGAAAAAATCTATTCTGGTCAAATAGATAAAGAAGAAAAAATGTTTTCTCCAATCTCCGCAATGACCCAAAAACAAGATACTTTTTACCTCGCCATAGATGATCAAATATATACATTTGATGAGACGAGTAAACGCTTCACATTTAAGCTAGCTCTGCCAAATAAAGGTGACTACATTAGAGCATTAACGATATATAAAAATACTTTATATATTGGTACAAATAATGGATTATACACTGCAAATATAGATAGTTCAGAACTTGTAAAAATACCTCTTCATCCCCCAGAAAAAAATACGTTAGATAATGTAAACGTAAAATTTTTAAGTGTTGATAGTGAATTAGGACTACTTGTTGGCACTGTTGAAGGCATGTATCAATTAGCATTTGATAATAACAAAAATATATCTGCAGTAAATATCACAACGCTAATTCCTGATTATAATATATGGGATTATGCCAATACTGTTTACGGCGAGTTTGTTGCAACAGAAAGTGGATTATTTAGTTACCACCGCGAAACCAAAGAGTTAGAGTTCATATTAAATTATGAAAAAAGTAAGTTTAATATTAATGAAAACTCAATCAACGATCTAATGATTGATAAGTCTGGCGTGCTTTGGCTCGCATCTAGAACCCAAGGCGTGTTTACCTGGCCAATTAAAACCCAACGGTTTAAACACATCTCCTTACCTGGCAACAACACTATTCATGCAACCTATCAAGACAATAATAATATTATATGGTTAGGAACCGAAGATGGAATTGCACGCTTCGATAAAACAACAAACAAAAGCGATATATATTTAAGTTCTACCGACCCAAAAGCGATATATGGGGCTTCTGCGGTATACGATATATTTGCTTCTTCAATAGGTGATAATCAATTCCTTTGGCTTGTTACTTATAACGGATTTGAACTTTTTGATAAGCAAACTGGTAAAATTATTGAGAATAAAGACACAGATAATAATGTAATTAACCAACCCAATTTATTTGGTTTTGCTCAATTAGCCGCAGACAAATATGCATTTATGTCTGATGATAACTTTTATGTTTTTAATGAAACAACCGGAAAAACAAGAATTATTAAAGGGCTTAAAGAACAAGTCGATCCTTTATTTTCTTACGCCTTTTATAAACCCCTTAAAACTAACCCTGACGAATTTTCACTTGGTACATCAAAAAGCTTCCTTAGGTACAACGAAAAAACTCAAAAATTAACAACTATATTTCAGTCATTTAACCCTAAAAAAGATATTTTTTACACGGTAGAAAATTTTTACTTAGACTCAAAGCGAAATATTTTATGGTTAGCAACCACCCAAGAAGGTTTACTTGGTGTTGACCCAATTACTTATGAAAGAAAGCACTATATAGGATTAAAAAATTCATTTAATACTGATTCTATTTATTCATTACTTCCTGATGAAAACGGTTTTTTATGGGTAAGTACCGACAATGGTTTGTATCAAATAAACCTAGATACACTCAATGTAATGAGTTATTCAGTAAAAGACGGTTTAAATATAAATCAATTTACACCGATAGCAGCAGCAACATTAAGCGATGGTCGTCTTATATTTGGTGGTAATGCAGGAGCACTACTTTTTGACCCTTTAGACTTTAACGAAAAAGAACAACTTAAAAAAAGTAACCTAGCTATTACTGATATCAGTCTTTTTACTAAAGAACTCAATTATTACCCTAATAAATACCTTAGCGAACCGCTTGATCTCGATTATGAAGACATGGGATTGACCGTTAGCTTTTCTAACTTTTCTTACCCTAATGTTGATAAAGCATATTATAAAGTAATTCTTTCAGGTCCTACATCCCTTACATACGAAGACTTACAATCTAACCAAGTGTTTTTTACAAAGCTTCAACCTGGCAATTACTCACTAAAAATATCAGCGCATAATCGTGATGGTATTGTTACAAGCGAACCGACTACGCTTAATATCAATGTAGCCTACGCGCCATGGAAGTCGCCCTTTGCTATTGCCGCTTATATAGTTTTAATACTTGGGGTTTTGTTTTTTATTTTTTGGCAGTATCGAAGCCGCCAAGTTGCTATTGAACAGGCACATAGAGCCACTATCCATTCGCAAAAACAAACCGAGCTAGCCCTTAAAAACAATAAAAGTGGAGTGTGGGATTATCGCTTTAAAGATAACTCTGTAAATACACTCAGAGGAATTGAACTTGGTTATTCAGATTTACCTGAACGTGTACATATAAAACAATTTTTAGCACTTATACACCCCGATGATCAACGCCACTTTGAAAGTCAGTGGGTAAACTATTTCAAATACAAAAAGCATCAAAACTGGCAAGCAACTTATCGCTTACAGCACAAAGATGGGCATTGGCTGTGGTATCAAGATACAGGGCAAGTTATATATGATCCTCAAACAAATGAGCCGTTATATGTTTCTGGCATATATACCAATATCACCGAGCAACGGGCTAATGAGCAACAAGCAAAAATTTTAGGTGAAGCGTTTAGTCAAATAAACGACTGGTTACTTATACTCGATGAACATTTAATGCCATTTTCAGCAAATAACAGTTTCATTGAAACATTTTCAAATGAACAAGCTGTGACTAAAATTAGTCCGAAGTTATTTATTAAGGCCATTGGTAAAAATAAATGTAGAGAGTTTGCTCATATTCTAAAAAAATTAAAACCGACAGACAACTGGCAAAATGATACTTATATAAAAACAACAAAGAATAACGAACATCCTATTCATATAAGTACGACTGCCGTTGCTAAAGATACATCGGTAGTAAGTTACTATGTTGTTGTTATTACGGATTTAACCGAGCAAAAGCGTGCGGAAGACGAGCTGCGCTACCTAGCCAATTTCGATCCTCTGACGCATCTACCAAATCGTAGTTTAATGTATCAAAACATCGAAAAAGCGATTAGATATGCCGATGAAAATAATACACAATGTGCATTATTATTTATTGATTTAGATAAATTTAAACCTGTTAATGACTCTTTTGGTCACGCAGTGGGTGATAAACTGCTGTGTAATATTACCCAAAGAGTAAGCGGTATGCTTTGCGAAAATGCCAAACTTGGCCGCCAAAGTGGTGATGAATTTTTAGTGCTCATTCAAAATATAGAATCGCTGCAATCTCTTCGCAATACAGTAAAGAAAATTAGCAATGAATTAGCTAATAAAGTCATTATTGAAGACTTCTCTATTAATATTTCAGCCAGCATTGGCGTCGCTTTATATCCATTCGATGCTGTAACCACCGATATACTCATTCGTAATGCCGATATTGCGATGATGCACGCTAAACAAGACGGGAGAAACGACTTTAAGTTTTTTAGCGATGAAATGAATGAGCTGATAAAACAAAAGCTACTTCTTGAAAATGATTTAAAAGATGCAGTTAAAGACAACCGATTTTTTAATCACTATCAACCTATTATCGATATAGAAGAAAAAACAATAAATGGTGTTGAGTTACTTATGCGCTGGGAGAATAAAGGTCAGTTAGTATCGCCAGCTCTCTTTATTCCTGTAGCAGAGGAAACCGGTTTAATAGAACTCCTTACTGAGCAAGCCTTGCACCGAGCACTTATTGAACTTGCCCCTATACTCAACGAAAACCCATTGTTTTATATATCTTTAAACTTATCGCCTAAGCATATTTTAAAAACAAATATAACGCAGCGATTGCTGTACATATTAGCTGAATCTCAAGTACACCCAAAACAGTTAAGGCTTGAAATAACAGAGAGCATTTTATTAGAAGATAAACTTAAAGCAGCCAAACAACTACAAAACTTAAAAGCGGCTGGGTTTAAATTATTACTTGACGACTTTGGTACGGGCTACTCATCACTCACCTATTTGAGCCAATTCCCTATTAATGTTATTAAAATAGATCAAAGCTTTGTAAATAGTATTGGTGTAGATAAAGGGGATGAGTCGATTATTAAAACCATTTTTTCGCTAGCAAAAAACTTAGATCTTTACTGCATTGCAGAAGGAGTGGAAACACGCGAACAGGTGGCATTTTTAGCTGAAGTTGGGTGCAATGTATTGCAGGGTTATTACTTTGCGAGACCAATGAATGCTAAAGACCTACGCAAAAGCGATTGTTTTAGCAATATCATTGATTTGAAGCGTTAAAAGCGTGCCTATCAACTCTGCACGCTTTTAATAGTAACTAACTTGTATTAATGGATGTGATGGCATTCGTGGCTTTCTATTTGTAATACACTATTGTGTACATTAAATTTTTCAGCTAGAAGTTGCTCGACCTTCAAACGACATGCTTCATCATGTTTTTCAATCGTACAATGCTGTTTAAGTACGACGTGCGCTCCTACTACAACACCGTTGTATTTACGCGTTACTGTGACGTTGTGAACATTGTGAACATGCTCCATATCTGTAATTACACTTTCAATATCAGTAACCTTAGGGAGTTTTGCTTTATTTAAACGCAAACCTTTTATACAACGAATAATAACCTTAATACCGGTGAATAATACGAAAGAAGCGATTAACATGCTCGATAAAATATCGATAACAACCCAGCCCGTAAAATATATAAGAATGCCGGCAACAAATGTCGATACGGTTGAAATTAAATCAAAGAATGAATGTAAAAATACCGCGTAAACATTAATACTCGCTTTACGGCCTTTATATAAAACCCATGCAGCTGCACCATGAAACAAAAAGCCAATTGCCGCAATAACCGACATCAAATAACTATTAATAGCCAGCTCATTGCCTTCATGTTGATGAATAAACCGTTCACCACCTTCGTATAAAATAATTAAGCTGATTGCTAAGTATAAAAAGCCATTTATTAGCCCACCTATGAGTTCAGCTCGTTGATGACCATCGTTGTAGGTTTTAGCAAAGTGGATAGCCAGACTTGACGCAATGAGCGCAATAAACAACGAACTATTGTGGACAAACAAATGCCCAGCATCAGCAAGTACAGCAAGCGAATTAGAATAATAAGCACCTATTACCTGAATTACCATAAATGAACACGTAATTGCTAGCGCAATAAGTAACCGACGACGCGAGGCTTGATGTGTAGTGATTTCTGTCATGAAATGCTTGAATAACCTATACTTAAAATGCAAATAAGCCAATGATGGCTTAGAGTAGAAATGGGTAATGATATACAGTATCAATTATAATACGTACAGCCATCAAACGCACTAAAAACTTAGTAAATCCAAAAAAATGTGCTAATAGTTAGTAAGTGAGAACAATAAAAATACAAATACAAAAGTAACAAAATTATAGCTTAAGTACATGGAGAGTTGAGTGAGTAAAAACCTAACAGATGAAACGTGGCAAAATATGGAATTACTGCCATTTTGCGTTTTACTCTATAATAGCAATACGAATATATTTAAAGTTAATAGCCAAGGGCTGAGTTTATTTGGCTTAAAAGAGAATACACATTTTAAAAAAGCTGATTTTTCACATATTACGTTAACCAATCATCACAGTAAAAAAGAGCTGTTAATCGAGGAGCTATTCTTTGACTATTTTACCGCGAATAATCAATGCCAGTTTGTTCTGTCAAAACCAACGTCCAAATTACTACTCAATGTAAAATTTGCAAAATTACTTAACTCAAACTCAATCATCATTATCGATATATTAAATAATAATGTAGATGAACAATATGATTTTGGTAACATTATTTCGAACATTTCAACTGACTTAATTGATATTCAAAATGATGATGTTGATAAGCATATCAATTATGCATTAAAAGCAGTCGGCACCGTTTGCCACGCAGATCGAAGTTACCTTTTTAAGTTCGCTGAAGATGGTAAAACCATCAATAATACTCACGAATGGGTCAATGGCAATATACAACCATTTAAGGACGACTTACAGGATCTTCCAAAAGACGATCTCCCTTACTTTTTTAGTTCAATGGTTAGTACTCACTTATTCAGAGTTAACGATGTAACGTCGTTACCTATTCAGGCAATGAGTGAAAAAACAATTTTTCAGCAACAAAAAATAAAATCGGTACTTTGCATTGGTTTACGTTATGACAAAGAACTGGTTGGCTTTATAGGCTGTGATTGCGTTGTTAAAAAACGAAACTGGACTGATTTAGACCTTATTCGCCTAAGGTTAGTAGGTGAAATGCTTGCTAATGCTTTCAAAAATTTAAATTACAAGCATGAACTTCAACAGACTCAGCAGCAACTCATTAATGCCAACCAAAAACTCAATAAACAAGTCAATACTGATGGCCTTACAAACATCGCCAATCGACGCTGTTTTGATCACACTTTAAAATGTGAAATTAAGCGCTGTGCACGTAATAAAGAGCCTATTAGTTTAATAATGTGTGATATTGATTTTTTTAAGCGTTATAACGACAACTACGGACATCAGCTAGGCGATGAAGTACTAAAACGAGTAGCCAAAGCGCTGCACAATTTGTGTAAACGAGAAGGTGATCTAGCAGCTCGTTTCGGTGGTGAAGAGTTTACGATAGTTTTACCCACAATCGATACAGAACATTGTCAAAGGTTTGCAGCTCTAATTCAGGAAAAAATTTCAGAACTCGCAATTGAACATAACTTTTCAATTGTCAGTAAATACCTCACTTTAAGCATTGGGTTTTATAGCTTTATACCCAGTCAAAAAACAACACCTAAAGAAGTAATAACTAACGCCGACATAGCCCTTTATAACGCAAAAGAAACAGGCAGGAATAAAATAGCCAGTTTTGAGAAAACCAACTAAGTCGGAGCGCTGCAGTGAGTTTTAGTGGTTAAAAGTCGGCTGTAGTGATAATCTATACACGCTGAAATTATAAACAATACAACCACTCAGCGTTTAATTATTACAAGGAATGTTTAATACCAATCTGCATAAAGATTAAGTCAATTTGATCCAGTCTCTAGAGCATATGCTTTTAACCGTATCAGGAACAGAAATGAATTTTTTCCACGCTTGCGAAACCTGTTCAACTATTCCTTCATAGCCACTAAACACACGATTAGATAGACAGTGTTGCCGTATCCAACTCCATACTTGCTCTATTGGATTTAACTCCGGGGAGTAAGGCGGAAGTTTTATTAGCGTGACATTATTGAATGGTTGTACAGTATCAATAGTATGCCAACCAGCGCCATCAACGATCACGACCGCATGACGTCCTGCCTCCGTGGCTTTTGATATTAATTCCATGTGTTGCGCCATGACGTCTTTATTGACGATAGGGCTGAACAGCGCTTCTGCTTTACCATTACTTGGGAACACTGCACCAAATAAGTATCCATACTCAAACTGCTGTTGCTTTGTTGCGCGAGGCTTCGAGCCTGTTTCAGCCCATAAGCGTGTTGTTTGATTTTGTTGTCCAAACCGTGCTTCATCTTGAAACCAAACATCAATGCGCTCTAAAGGGAGATGTCCTGGGGTGTGAAGGATCGTTTCCACTTGGGACTTTTTTAAAAGCCTCTTGGCTTTCATTTGACTGCTTTGGGTGCTTAGAACGGCTTGTGACCCAGCTAAACCCACGCTTCTGAGCAGTTTTTAAATATGAACGGTGTGATATCTAATGTTGAACTGGTCATAAATATACTGAGCAATATCTTTCCCCATTAGTCTGCCTCCTTCTGAAGAACTTGCTGAGTGTTTTACATAATCTGACAGTGTATTTAGTTGTTGTGAGGTTAATTTAGCAGGACGACCTTTAATCGGTTTGTTGTTCAAGCTAGCAACGCCATTGTTAAGGTAGCTTGAAACCGATTTATTGACACTGGCGCGCTGTATTTAGGCGCTTAGCAATATTCGTTCTGTTTTCACCCTCAAAGAATAATGAAACAGCAAGCAGGCGTATGCGTTTTCTTGCATTAGGCTCTTTACGTGATAAAGCTAAAAGTTGCTTGGATTTTTCTAAGTTCAATTTAGTAAAAGTAGATAAGTATCAGTGTGCTAATTAGATCACATAATTTGGCAGATTGGTATAAATGGACCCAGTCACACAAATTCTCGACATGATTTTTACTGTTGAGGCTTTTTTACTTGTTTTTGTCATCGTGCTTTTGAAAAGTAGCGTTAAATTTGTACCACAAAACCGCGCCTGGTTAATCGAACGATTTGGTAAATACCAATCTACTAAAGAAGCCGGCCTTAACTTTATTATTCCATTTATTGATAGGATCTCGGCTGATCGTAACTTAAAAGAACAAGCGCAAATGAAAGCTGAGCGTGTTAAACGTGCTCAAATTTTAGAATCAGAAGGTGACCGCCAAGCAAATATCAACGTTGCTGAAGGTAAAAAGCAAGCACAAGTACTTGCTGCAGAAGCCGATAAAGCCGAGCAAATTTTACGCGCTGAGGGTGAAGCAACTGCAATTACAACTATTGCTGAAGCACAAGCAAATGCACTTATTAAAGTTGGTGAAGCTGCAGATACCGAGCAAGGTCAAAAAGCAATTCAGCTAGACTTAGCAACTAAAGCAATTGCAGCTAAAGAAGCGATTGCTCGTGAGTCATCAATAGTATTACTGCCAGATAACGCAACAGATGCAAGCTCAATGGTTGCCCAAGGTATGGCAATTATTAATAGTTTAAATAAAAAGAATTTGGGTTAATAACTAAATAAAGAGGTTTGTATGGATTTTATTACGCAAAATTTACCGCAAACACTTATGGTACTTGGTATTGTTGCTTTAATAATAGAAGTAGCAGTACTTGGCCTTTCTACATTTATTTTGTTGTTTTTTGGATTATCGTTATTCCTCACAGGGTTATTAATGAGTTTTGGTATTTTACCCGACTCATTAACCACCGCCCTTTGGAGTAATGCAATTGTAACAGCAGGTTTGGCCGTTGTACTTTGGAAACCATTAAAACAAATGCAAAATCGCGTAGATAAGAAGCAAGTAAATAGTGATTTTGCTGAACTTACTTTTGTACTTACTAGCGATGTAACAGAACAAGGTTTAACTACACATCAATATTCTGGTATTAGCTGGAAGCTTAAAAGTGAGCAACCAATTGGCGCTGGTACTGAGGTTTTAGTAACCAAAAAAGAAGTGGGTGTTATGTGGGTTACGCCTAAAAGCTAATCATCACTTTAAAAAAAACACTGTAAATTGTAAGTTACAGTAAAACGGGCGGCTCAAACTGCCCGTTTTTTATATCTGATATTTGAAATACAGCACCTTGTTCGCTAACAGCATTATTAATCGCTTCATCAAATGCCGATGTCACAAGTAACCATTCAGCATTTTCACCACCGAAGGCGGTGCATGTCGGTTTTATTGCACAAAGCTTTATTGTTTTAATTAGCTCACCGCCTGGGGATAAACATATAACACATCCCATTCCCCACACAGCTAGCCACAAATTACCTAATTGGTCGGTTACGCATCCATCGGGACAACATCAGTATTATTAAATTGATAAAAAACACGTGGCTCAGAGCAAGGTTCGCCAGTTTGCTCATCCAAATCTAATACATAAATACAACTCGTGAAAGAGAGGCAGTAATAAGCGCGTAAACGTGCCTTATCAAAACACAATCCATTTGGGATACTCATGCCACTCACAACCGCTTTAAGCTGGCGTTTATAATAACGGTATATTTTACCATCACCTTTTTTAGCATTTACATCCATTGTACTAAACCAAAAACCACCCCATGGATCGGCGCGGCCATCGTTTGAACGCCTGTTTAACAGTGTATTTTCAATATTGAGGATAAGATGGCGAGTGTTTGAATTAATATGATATTTATATAAACCAATACTTTTACAGAGTAACAAGTGCTGCTCATCAATCCACGCTATTGCACTGAGCGTATCAGGCATATTAACTATTTTTAGTTGGCTTTCGTTGTGTGTCTTTTTACTTAAAAGTAGTTTTTTATTTATGTCGACCCAAAAAAAGTATTCAGCATAGGGTGCCAAAGAGGACTTTCTGCAAGCTGATTCTGTGTGCTTTCAAAAATGGTTACGCTAGGATCAAACATAAATAATTATTCTTTATTATTAACAAAGCCTTGTAACCCAAACCTTACCAGAAAACAGTTGATTTCGCGATGTGTACCTGGCTTTAATTTATCAACATGCCCTAGGGCGTGTTGATCTTTGGTGGGTGAATTTGCAGCAGTATGTTTGGTTTTTAGGCAAGGCGGAGCCTATGTAGTGTGGTTATTCCCCATGAATAGGCGATAACGCAGCATAAATACCAAACATGCGCTGCCCTTTGGGTTCTTTCTAGGGACGATTAACTCTTTGTTGCCTACATGGATGTCGGTAAGGGGCGTGAGCAGGACGCGGAAGCTTTGCTCGGTTTTTACTTAGCCCACTAGGTTACAAACCTCGCGCCGCGATTTAATCGCCCCTAGATTGAACAAATTTCGATCCACAAAGATCAACACGCCCTAGTGACTGCAAAATCAATATTATTGCACCACCGGCTAATTTTAAAGTTGGCCGTACCACTAAAAAGTTTGAAATACTCAATAGTGGTTACAACATGGGAATTGATGCTGCTAAAACCTTTTTAGCTAAATAGCGGTATTCTTTACTCTAATAATTGCGGTGCTTTACCCGCAATAACTGCCGTTAGTAAACCCGCTAACATGCCCCCCACAACGGTGCATATTGCACCGCCTAAAATACCATAAACACCTATAAAGCATATCAGTGCTAAACCAAATAACGGCGCACTTAAAAGTATTTTGGTTGGTATTGCGAGTGTATTTTTTCGTATGTTAATCATCATTAATAATAAACTCACCATGGCAATCATAATTAGTAGCTCGTTCATACGGGTTGTACCTCAACTTGTAATTTTTGTGTGTTTTTTATTTTTAAGGCAACAAACATACACATAACACCCACCACCATAAAGCTTATATCTACTACCGCAACAAGCGCGCTATTAAAGTTAATAACATTGCTCACTCCAAATATAATGTTAAGCGGCAGCACTACAGCAAGCGAAGCGCCGCATAGTAAAAGAGTCAGCTTAAAATATTTTTTATAATCCATAGGCAATGCACTTAAAAGTAACCATCCCAACCACGTATAAAAAAACACGGGTCCAAAAAAGCTATTTTGCGCCACGCCAACAACAGTGTAATTAAGTACAACTTGCAGAGGGAAAAGTACAAAGCTTGCTAATACCAAGCCTCCACAACTGCCAATAATAAAACGATTCCAGCGTGCATAGGCCTGCATGCTAAGCGATGGGCTACTGCCACGCGTACGCTTTGTGAGCCACATCATCATGCCCGAAATAGGTAAAAGCGCAGTACTTAAGCCAAGTAATACCCAAAGCAGTTTTACAAACACTCCTGCAAAGTTCCCAAAGTGCAGCGGAAACATCAACTCAATTACTTTTATCGAAACACCTGAAATATCACCAAAACTACTCATCGACTGTACAAACTCACCATTGCCCTGATAATGCAGCAACTGAGAAGCAACAGCCTCGCCACCTAACAAACGCAAATATACCTGCGCGTTCGCATCGTTATGCGCCATTATGGTTACATCTCTAATTATTGCTTGAGGGTAACGACTATGAGCATGCTCTAAAATAGTGTCTATTTTTGTAGGCTGCTTAATGTGGCTAACTACAGGCTCAGGAATGGCGGTAAACGTTTCTATTAACTTATCTTGATCGCCACCAAAGCTCACAAACGCTGCTGCTGGTAGTAAAATAATGGTCGCGAGCCCTAAAAATGATCCTGTAAAACCAATCAAAATATTAAATACGCTGCCCCAAATACCTATAACCTTATGTGCATCGCTTACTGCAATATCTAACCCTTTATCTCGCCTAAACGTAAAGAGCTCTTTTATCAATTTGCGATGAATAAACAAGCCTGTCACTGCACTTACTAAAAGCGTTAAACCTAAAAACCCAGTGAGTATTAACCCAATTGGTCGTCCTAAATGCAAATCTGCATGAAACTCACCTATATAAGTTGGCGCATCCGTTTTTTTATTAGCGTAAAACTCTTTACTAGGCCCATAATAAGTATTTTCCAGCGCCAACGTATCCGGATGAAACTGGAATACTCTAGCCACCTCTTGGTCGTAATTTTCATCGCCATGGTGAGATTCAAATACCAACGTTAATAAATGAAAGTTATGCCCACTGGGTAAAAACACATGAATGTTTTCGCCAAATTCACTAGGCACCTGTTTATGGTATTCATTTACTAATCGGTTAATTTGAGCGCTAGCAACGTGTTGGCTAGATTGTAGTTCTGGATTAGCCCATATTTTTAACTCAGGGCGCGACAGCACCGCTAATGCCCCACTAAATGCGACAATAAATAGCAGCACAGCAGTAATAATTCCTACCCAGCTATGTAATAAAAATAGCTTTTTTAAAGTAATCGACTTCATCCCTGCCCCTGCGTTAACGCCCAAAAACTCAATAAACCATGTGATACACACAATGCAATCATTACTACAAAAGGTTGCCATACTTTTTGCGCCAAATACGCATAAATAAACAACGCAGTCCAAATAACAGGAAAGAGTAAAATAGGCAGTAATATTTGTTCATTCATTTGAAACGGTAAATAGGTTGTCATACCCGGAATCATTATTACCGCAGTAACTAACGCTAATACACACGCAATTAAGTGCCTTCGCCGTGTAGCTGTAAAGGTTTTTTTATTATTCATTATTCGCTCATTAAATTTGCCCAAACATATACAAAACAGCACATGCAAATGATAACAATTGCCATTATATTGTGCATTTAATGCTTAATGCAATTTATTAAACAAATTAAGTCTAAAAACACTGTTGGTTTGCCTTAAGAGCTTTTATGCTACGCCTCGCAATTTAGGTACGCAGTAATGCGTCATTTCAGTTAAGCCGAGTTCGGGCTTTTTAATTTTTCAGGAAGCAGTAAACCGTGGATATAATTAACGCGATTATTTTAGGTATTATTGAAGGTATAACAGAATTTTTACCCATATCATCAACTGGGCACTTAATTGTAGCGTCAAAGTGGTTAGGCATTGAATCAACAGACGCTAACCTCGCCTTCGAAGTAATTATCCAGCTTGCCGCCATTTTAGCGGTACTTGCCAATTATAAAGACAAGTTCAGCCCTAAACACTTCAATTTATGGGTTAAAGTTGCCATTGCATTTATTCCCTTGGGTATTATTGGCTTTATATTTAGCGATGTAATAAAAACACTGTTTAGCGTACCAGTAGTCGGTGTTATGTTTATTGTAGGCGGTGTGATTTTTTTACTATTAGAGCGCAGTTATAAAGAAGCTAACTGCACAACTACCGATGTAACCCAAGTTACTTATAAACAAGCTCTTTGGATTGGCGTAGCACAAGTATTTGCGTTAATTCCGGGGACTAGTCGTGCTGGGAGCTCTATTGTTGGTGCCATGTTATGTGGCTTAAATCGAAAAGCCAGCGCTGAATTTTCATTTTTACTTGGTTTACCTGTACTTGCAGCAGCCTCAGGGTACGACTTACTTAAACATTACCAACTGTTTAGCTTAGATGACCTAACTGCACTTGCTGTGGGTTTTATTACCTCTTTTGTTGTTGCCTATTTTACTATTAAACTGTTTATTCGATTTTTAGAAAACTTCACTTTTGTAAGTTTTGGTATTTATCGAATCGTATTTGGTGTTATTTTATTAACTATAGCCTACACATAAGAGAACATTATGAGCGAAAAAATAAACGAAGAAGCACTCCACGCCCTAAAAATAGCTTTTACTTACATGCCTAAAGCTATTGAAGTTACAAAGTACGAATATGGCGAACGTTACCAAACAGTGCTTAATCACATAGAAGCTGTACGCGAAACATTGCTTATTAACGATGTAGATCCAGAAGAAGTGGGCGGTGATATCAACCCGCAATATACCCCAAATTCAACGTATTAAAAGTATGCCGCTGAGTATTATATACTTGGCGGTATCGCGTTCTATACTACTATTAATAAACCACTAACTTAGTTCATAAAAACATAAGGTTATAAAATTTAATACATATCAATTTTAGTTATTACTTATTAAAACTGCTAAACTGAATTTTAAACTAATCACAACGCCTTAACTGGCTTATGTATTATATATATTGAACAAAAGCTTACGGGGTGTTTTCTTTTGAATTTTTTACGACGTTTTCATGATATAGTTTCGAATCAATCGCTTGATTTTGAAAGTAAAATTAATAAGCTCTTAGTGTTTGGGTTAGAAGTATTTAACCTAGAGCTAGGTATTATTAGTAAAGTAGATGAAAACAGCTATACCGTTTTACATGCCATAACCCCCGACAACTCACTTTTGCCCGGTACTGTGTTTGATTTACAAGGCACCTATTGCGTACATACGCTCGCTGCAGGCTCTGCACTTGCCTTTCATAAAGCATCTCAAAGCGCAATTGCAAACCACCCCTGTTATATCAATTTTCAGTTAGAGTCTTATATCGGCGCGCCAATAAAAATTGGCGAAAAAATATTTGGTACCGTTAACTTTTCATCTGCAAAAGACTCCCTCGCTTTTAATGATGACTCATACGACTACATAGAACTTCTTGCACAATGGCTAGGCTCAGAATTTGCTCGCACCCAAACTAAAGAACAATTAATAAAAAATAGTAATACACTACTAAAGTTAGAAAGCGTTGCAAATATAGGCACTTGGGAAGTTGATCTAATCTCCGATAAAATTACCTGGAGTGAACAAACCTATCTCATATATGAAGTGGGTGAACAATTTCAACCGCAAATGAATTCTGCAATCGAGTTTTATAAAGAAGGCCCAAGTCGTGAAGGCATAACACGCGCGGTAGAATTAGCCATAGAAAAAGGCAAAAAATGGAATCTAGAACTAGAAGCAGTAACCGCTAAAAATAAACATCTATGGGTAGCTACTTTTGGTGAGGCCGAATTTGATGAAGGCCGATGTGTACGATTATTTGGCACCTGCCAAGATGTAACCGAATCAGTAATGCTCCGAGAAGAACTTAAACAAAAGCAAGCCCAAGCCGAGCGCTTACTTGAAGACAGAAGCATGCTATTTGCTAAAATCAGCCACGAATTAAGAACCCCTCTTAATGGCATTACAGGTATGCTAACTACATTAGTTGATGAACACAGTGAAGAAGTTCGCGCTGAAAAAATTAAAATAGGCCTTAGAAGCGCCGATATTTTACTTAGTATTATTAACGAAGTGCTCGATTTTTCTAAAATTAATCATGGTGAGCTAAAGCTAGAACCCACTGACTTTTTATTAAAAACAATTTTTACCGATTTAACGTCTTTGTATACACCTCTATTTAAAAACACGCATGTAACGCTGCAAGTAAATAATACAATTGATGATAACTGCTGGGCGTTTAGCGATAACACACGCCTTAGCCAGATTACTTCTAACTTACTGAGTAATGCGCTTAAATTTACTGAAAATGGTTCAGTTACACTAAACACCAGCCTTTCTAAAGTAAAAGCTAAGCTAATTTTAAATATTGAAGTGTCTGATACTGGCCGAGGAATGAGTAAAGGTTTTTTAGAATCACTGTTTTCTCCTTTTTCTCAAGAAATCGACGCTAAAAACTCAAAAGGTGGCGCAGGCCTTGGGCTTGCAATAGTAAAAGAACTTGTTGAATATATGGGCGGTACAATAAAGGTAAACAGTGCACCTAATAAAGGCACTTCGTTTTTAGTAAATATTCCTATTGAACAAGGGACAGAACAAAAACAAGAAAGCCTTAAATCAACGTTAGATATCAATGGCAGTGAACTATCAGTACTTGTAGTTGATGATAACGATATTAATAGGTTGGTGCTTCATGCTTCTTTAGGCAAACTTAATATTAAAGCCGACTCAGCAGTAGATGGCCAAGATGCAGTATTAAAATGTCGCCAAAAGCATTATGACCTTATTTTTATGGACTGTATAATGCCCATACTCGATGGATTTGAGGCAACAAAGCAGCTCAGATCAGAAAACATCTGCTCGCATGAAAAAACCTACATAGTGGCCATAACTGCTAATACTTCATCACAAGACAAACTTGCCTGCAAACAAGCAGGTATGGATATGTTTATATCAAAACCATTTAAAATGCACTCATTAGAAATTGCGATTGCATCGGCCGCTAAACGGCTAGATTTTTAAACTTATTGACCTTTATATACTTACGAGTGAATAAAAACTAATATAATTAAAGTGTTTATCTCGAATAATTTGAATCATAAGGAAAGCGAAGTATGATCTTCGGTAGTGAAAAAAATAATAGAGAAGAAATTGGCTTAATTTGGGAAAGACTTGTTCCGATCGAACGAAAAAACACCGAATTCGATAAGAAATTTATAGCTCTAGATGAAAAACTAGATTTACTAGAAGCAAAAGCTAAACAACCAAGTGAAAGCCAAAAAGATGCTCAAACAGCATCAAGATCAGCAATCGCTTACAGGTCAAATATAAAGAAAATAAAAGAAGAAATTGAAAAATATGCCGATTCAATTAAAGCGATACATACCTCCGTATCGAGCTCCAAGACAAGTATTGAAGAGAACTTGGAGTTAGTTACTAACTCTCAAGATAAATCCATTGAATTATTACATAAGATTCAAAGTATTGAATCTGAAACTGAAGAATTAAAGTCATCTTTACAAGCTAATGTAGACATACTTGTAACAACTGTTGATGAGCACAGTGATTTACCGACAAAATTAGTTAATGCTCTTGAAAGTATTGATGAGTTAGAAGGCATTGAAACTAAAGCTCAAGGCATTCTCAAAAATATTGCATCTCATCACAGTAAAATAAAAGAATTAAGGCAAGAGATTTTAGGGTATGACACAGAAAGTGATACTGGTGAAATAGAGCATATTGAAGGACTTAAAGATGAACTTGAAATCTCATTTAATGAGTTGAAAAAGAACTATTCAGATTTCAATCAAGAACTAATTGATTATAAACAAGTCAAAACAGAGCAATTTGAATCACTTGTTAGTAAATCAGAAAAAGATATTGAAGAATTACGAGATAAATATGACATTTCTCACAAGGAACAACTTAGCAACCATAATAATCAACATAATGAAGTTTATAATAGGATAATTAAGTTATTACCTGATGCACTAACTGCAGGTTTAAGTAGTGCTTATGATGAAAAAACATTATCGGAAAAAACCGAAATGGAAAATCATAAAAAAACTTTTACAAATGCTATCCGTAGCCTTGTCGCTATTTCTTTAGTTCCTTTTGCTGTTGATCTTTATTTACTGATTGGCCTAAATAAAGATCTATTAGCCGTTTTGTCAGATACTCCAAAAATTATATTATCAATTTTACCACTATATCTACCTGTTTTATGGATAGCTTATTCAGCCAACAAAAAAGCAAACCTTTCCAAAAGGTTAATCGAAGAATACACACACAAAGGAGTTTTAAGTAAGACATTTGAAGGCTTATCAACCCAGATAGAAGAATTGAAAGACGGTGATCTATCTAATGAACTTCGTGTAAAGCTATTATTTAACATCCTTCATGTTAATGCAGAAAATCCAGGGAAACTAATTTCTGATTATAAAACGACTGACCACCCTATTATGGATGCACTTGATAAAAGTGTTAAATTAGGAAATGCGGTAGATAAATTAAAAAACATACCTGGTTTTTCAAATTTAATAACAAAACTAGATAAAGAAAGCCAAGATATATTAATAAAAACAGCAGGTAAAGTTGAGACAGGGCTACAAGCCAAAGATTCAATAATAGTAAAATCAGATGATCTAGATAGTCGTTCACCAGGTAGTGCTTAAGAAACATGTATTTAAAGAACTTTATAAATTAAAAAAGCCGCCTTTGGAGAAGGGCGGCTTGGGTTAACAAACAGCTATGGGTGTAGCCTTGCTGTTATATCAAGAGAGTTTTTACTAAATTTTTTATTAAATAATGTTAAGCAGCGCTTTGATCAGCGTCTTCAGAGTGACGAATTAAATAATCAAATGCGCCTAAGCTTGCTGTTGCACCACTGCCCATTGCAATAATAATTTGTTTAAACGGAGTATTGGTTGCATCCCCCGCGCCATAAATGCCTGGTAATGACGTCGCGCCTTTAGCATCAATCAGTATTTCACCAAATTTGCTTAATTCAAGGTCGCTGTCTTTTAACCATTCGGTATTAGGTATCAAACCTATTTGTACAAATATACCGTCAAGTTCAAGCTCTTTGCTCTCTCCCGACACTCTATCTGTGTACATTAAGCCTGTTACTTTTTTACCATTGCCTAATACTTCAGTTGTTTGTGCACTTTTGATAATCGTAATATTGGCCATGCTTTTAGCTTTACGAATAAGTACTTCATCTGCACGTAGTGTGTCTGCAAATTCAAGTACTGTAACGCTTTGTACAATATTAGCTAAATCAATTGCCGCTTCTATACCTGAATTACCACCGCCAATTACGGCAACAGGCTTACCTTTAAATAAAGGACCATCGCAATGTGGGCAATACGCCACACCATGGCCGCGATATTCTTGCTCCCCTGGTACGTTCATTTCACGCCAGCGTGCACCGGTTGCAAGTACGAGCGACTTAGCTTTAAGTACTGCGCCATTTTCAAGTGTGATTTCGTAGCCATTATTATAACCAAGTGCCGCTGCGCGCTGATTATGCATTACATCTACGTCGTATTCTTTAACGTGCTCTTCAAGCTGGGCAACCAATTTGGGACCTTCAGTCGCTTTAATCGAAATAAAGTTCTCTATTGCTAATGTATCTGCAACTTGTCCGCCAAATCGGTCGGCAACAATACCTGTATTTAACCCTTTTCGTGCTGAGTAAATAGCAGCTGATGCGCCCGCAGGCCCGCCACCAATTACAAGTACATCAAATTTATCTTTTTTGCTTAGCGACTCAGCTTGGCGCTGTGCCCCTTTGCTATCTACTTTATTAAGTATGTCGGTAAGACTCAGTGCACCTTGGCTAAATGGTTCGCCATTTAAATATACAGCCGGTACAGCTAAAATATTTCGCTCTTCTACTTCTGCTTGAAATAATGCGCCATCAATCATGGTCGCTTTAATATTGCTGTTTGTCGCTGCCATAGTATTAAGTGCTTGGACTACTTGCGGGCACGTTTGGCAACTTAAGCTTATATATACTTCAAAGTTGAGTTCTTGAGTAAGCGATTGTATTTGCTCAATGTCTTCACTTTTGGCTTTACTTGCGTGTCCGCCAGTATGTAAAAGCGCTAACACTAAACTTGTGAATTCGTGACCCATAGGTACGCCTGCAAACGTAATATGAGTATTTTTAATAGGTGAATGTACAACCATTGATGGGCGACGTGCGCTTGTATCAGGATTGCTTATTACAGTAAATTTATCGCTCAGTGAGGCTAAATCGTTCGCTAAGCTTTCTACTTCTGCTGATTTTTTGCTGTCATCCAAGGCAATAAGTAGCTCAACAGGTTGAGTAAGCGATTCGAAATGGCTTTTTAATTGATTTTTTATGTTGTTATCTAACATGGCTTAACCCTTTTAGGAAAATTTAAACAGCAAGCCTCCCATGCCAAATAATGCATGTGCTTAAACAAGTATTTTGATATAGGAGGCACCAACAAACGGATGTTCGTTGATTTAAGGGCAGTTACCTGCCCTTATAGTAGGAATAAATCTATACTTAGATTTTACCCACTAGGTCTAATGAAGGTGCAAGTGTGTCTTCACCTGGCTGCCAAGATGCAGGGCAAACTTCACCGTCGTGAGTTGCAATGTACTGTGCAGCTTGTACTTTACGAACAAGTTCTTTAGCGCTACGGCCAATACCTAAATCGTGAGTTTCGATAATTTTAATTTCGCCTTCTGGGTTCATTACAAATGTACCGCGAAGTGCTAAACCTTCTTCTTCAATCATTACACCAAAGCTGCGTGTAATACGACCAGTTGGGTCACCAATCATTGGGTAAGTAATTTTACCAATAGTGTCTGACGTGTCGTGCCATGCTTTATGAGTGAAGTGAGTATCGGTAGATACTGAATAAACTTCTACGCCCATTTCTTGAAGTTGTGCGTAATGATCTGCAACATCACCAAGTTCAGTTGGGCATACAAACGTAAAATCAGCTGGGTAAAAGAAGAAGATTGACCATTTACCTAGAACATCTTTTTCAGACAATTCTACAAAGTCACCGTTGTGGTAAGCGGTTGCATTGAATGGTTGTAATTTAGTATTGATTAATGAAGTGCTCATGGTATTTCCTCATCTATATTTAATGTATTTAAAAAGTAATCAACGCTCTCGTTTAAAACGACCTTCTGCGTTGGCTTGATTAGTACAATACGACCAATGGGAAATTAAATAAAATTGATTGTTTAGATTAAAGCAATCTATTTTTTGGATTGAACTATATAATCTCTTTTACCGTAAGCATTATTTGGATTGTAAAGTCTGGCGAATTATTAAGATCGCTAATCGCAATACTGCTACAATAGCCGCGCTTAAAAACGTTCAAACACAAGGCACACTGCTATGGAAAAATTTTTTAACCACATACAACTAGGTTACTTAGGCTTAATCCCGTTTTTAGGGTGTGTGGGTTGGCCGCTTATGTTTGGCAGTAATAGCCTTAACTTAGAGTTTTTTACTTTTTACAGTATCGCCATTTTAGCATTTATGTCAGGTAACTTGTGGCGCGCCGGAGAGCAAAGCTATAGCAATGCAATTAAAGCGGTATTACCTGTTATCCCAGTTCCATTTTTATCATTTTTACCTGTAGAGTGGGTACTGGCTTGGCTAGGAGCTAGTTTTTGGTTAGTACTTATATTCGAAAAAGCCACAGCGCAATGGCAAACCTACCATAAAGATTATCAAAAAATGCGTGTTGTACTTACCTCTGTTGTGTTTGTTTGTCATATCCTTACTATTGGTATGAGTATTTACCCTAAATAGTGACTGTAAACTTAAATATTGCGTGGTTATAAGGTAATATCCGCGCACTGCTATTTGAGGACACACCATGATTGACCAATTACGCCAACAACTTGATGAACTTGGCGAAAACTACGTAGAAAAAAACGCGGCATTTAAAATCAAAGTGATTCCATTTTTTTGTGCTATTCGCATAAAAAAAGATCATAAAAGTGAAGGTCGTTTGAGTTTTTATTCAAGTCAATTACTCGAAATTTTCTTGGTCGTCTTATTTTTGCTATTCGGTTTAATGCTTTACGACACAGATGCAGGATTTACCCACGGGCCTATTCATATTGCCTTTGCCATTTTAATTACCTTTAATCTTATTATTAAACAAATCGCAATTGAAGGGTTAAAAACACGTCTTGCGTTTCATCGCTTACTTGCCGCACAGTCTCAAAAAAGTACGCCTGATGCTGATAACACACCAACTAAACCGCTTTAATTTATGTATTTAGATCCTGATTGGCGAATACTCACTGTTGGCGATGGCGACTTATCATTTTCGAGCGCCATACATAACAACGTAAAGCCGCGCACATTAGTGGCCTCTACCTACGATGATGCAATCACTATTGAGCAAAAGTACCAAGACAATGCGCTTAACGATTTAAAAGCGCAAAACGTTGCCGTACTTAATAGCTTTGATGTAACAAACCCTGCGTGTTGGCAAACTCTAAGTGCAAATCAGCACAGCTTTGATGTGGTTATTTTTCAGTTTCCGCTTATACCTGCGTTTGTTGGCCGTGAAGCATTTGAAAACAACACGCGCCAAACCAGTATGAATGTATTAAACCGCGCTTTACTGCACCAATTTATTAAATACGCGAACGAATATGCGCTGAACCCTGATGGCCCAATGCTTTGTTACATCACCTCTAAAGACGTAAAGCCCTATCGCGAATGGAATATAGAAGGCAGTTTAAATAACGGTTTAAACGCTGATTACTTAGGCCAAATCCCATTTGATATTAGCCATTTTGAAGGTTATAAAATTCGTAATGTTGACCGCGATAAACACGTAAAAGACACCAGCGGTATCACTTATGTGTTTAGCCCAAAGGGTATTGATGCACACATTAGCGAATTAAGTTCACGCCTTACCAAGCCTGCATATTTAACACCTAACCATTGCCCGCTTTGTCGCGTTGGACCTTACATGGCAATCGAGGACGAAAACAAGCACCTAAACGCTAAAAAACATCAGCAAATGCTGCACCTTGAAAGCGATTGGCAACAATGGTTAAACGAATTTTATAGCTAAGTGTCTTTAATAATTAAACGTTGCCGCGTTTAATTAAATCAGCTGCTTTTTCAGCAATCGCAATTACCGGTGCATTTGTGTTACCGGTAATAATTGTAGGCATAATCGACGCATCCACTACGCGTAAGTTACTTACCCCGTGTACTCGCAAATTAGTATCCACCACTGCCATTGAGTCTTGCCCCATTTTGCATGTGCCAACCGGATGATACTCGGTATCTGCCGTTTGGCGTATAAACTCAATTAACTGCTCATCATTATTTATATCAAGCGGATAGACCATTTTACCGCGTATAGTATCAAAGGCTTTGCTTTGCATAATAGCGAGTGTTTTTTTAAGACCAGCAAGCATTGTAGCTAAGTCGTCTGGGTGGCTTAAGTAATTAGGGTCAATAAGTGGAGCACTACGCGGGTTGCTGTCGGCTAATGTAATAGTTCCTCGGCTTTTAGGGCGCATAATACTGCTGTGTATACTGTAACCATGCCCAGCATGTAATTTACGACTATGATCGTCCACCAGCCCTATAACAAATTCTAGCTGTACGTCAGATGCAGGCGAATCTTCAAATAGCTTAATAAACGCATGCGACTCTGCAAAATTACTCGTTAATCGCCCTTCTCGCTTACTAAACCAGTTAACGCAGCCTTTAAAAATGCTCGCAATACCAAGTGGGCTTATACCAAAGGTACCCTTGTTTGTTTTTGATTTATAAAGCGGCACTACGGTTAAGTGATCTTGTAAATTAGCGCCAACACCTTCAAGTACGTGTTGAGCCTTAATATTATGAGCGCTTAACTGAGCTTTAGGGCCAATACCCGAAAGCATTAATACCTGCGGGGAATTAATAGCACCGGCACTCAAAATCACTTCTTTATTAGCAAGTAAATCTATTACTTTGCCGTTTTTTTCTATTTGCACACCTTGGGCGGTTTTATCATTAATTATAATTTTATTAACGTGGCTTTTAGTCAGTACCGTTAAGTTAGTTCTATTTAAGTTAGGTGTTAAATACGCTTTAGCGGCGCTACAACGCTCGCCATTATGTTGAGTAACTTGTGAAAGCCGTGCACCTTGCTGCTCTGCACCATTAATATCGTCGCTTAAATTAACGCCCTGCTCTTTACAGCCGTTTAAAAAACACTGATTAATTGCACTTGGGTTATTAAGATCTTGCACATGTAAGGGGCCATCAGTGCCATGCAGCTCATTATTTATAAAGGTTTTATTGTTTTCAGCTTTAATAAAATACGGGAGTAAACTATTAAAATCCCAGCCTGTATTACCAAGCTGTGCCCACTGGTCGTAATCGTATTTAGTACCGCGAATATAAACCATTGCATTGGTAGAGCTCGAGCCACCCAGCACTTTGCCACGCGGCACAAAACCACACCGATTATTTAACTCTTTTTGAGGTACTGTATTGTAATGCCAACTATTTATGCCATAAGGCACACTTGCCGCTATGCCAGCTGGCATTTGTACAAATGCGCTTTTATCGCTGCCGCCGGCTTCAATTAAGCACACACTAACATTTTTATCCTCAGACAAGCGCGATGCCATCACGCAGCCGCCACTACCTGCGCCAATCACAATGTAATCAAATGTTGTATTGTTCATGGTGTACCTTAATAAAAGTGTTAAACGACCTTAACAGTAATAGTGCATAGAAAAACTCAACAAAACTTGATATTTTTAGACATTACTTATTTGAGGTTAACCATGAGCAGCCTAATCAGAGCCACGTCATTACAAGGTATAGACACGCTAATTAGCGAATTTGGCGGCGATCCGCATGAAATAATGCAAAACTGTAATATTAGTAACGTTGACTTTAAAAACCTCGACAACCACTATTTGCCTTATCGAGATTACGCTGAGTTATTAGAATACTGTGCTTGTGAGTTCAATTGCTCTAGTTTTGGCCTTAAGCTCGCAAGTAGACAAAATTTTGATATTTTAGGACATATTGCAATAGCAGCCAAAAGCAGTACTAATTTAGGTGATGCACTTAATTGGGTTATTAAATACCTTTACTTGCACAGCCCTGCACTTAGCTTAAACTCGCACCCTTTAGAGAGTGATAAAAGCGTGTTTTTATCATTCGAAATTAATTTAAAACCATTACCGCACATTAACCAAGTAATTGAGCTAACCATTGGTTTAGCACTGGCTGTTATTAAAAAGCTGAGCAATAACCGCTGCAAACCAATTACTATATTTTTGCCAAAAAAATTAAGTACTAATACTCGTGCTTATAACACTTATTTTGGTTGTAACGTTACAGAGCATCGCAACAGCGCTGGTATTGTAATCTCAAAAAGTGATTTAACCCTTGAGCTTGATCACCCTGAGCTAAATAAAGTACAAGCGGCGCTAAGCTTCTTGGCAAAAAACAAAGAACACACCCAATCATTGCCCAACCAAGTTAGTGCGCTAATTAGGCCTATGCTTCCTATTTATCAATGCAGTAACCAAACTATTTCAGCTGCGCTGGGTATGCACCCGCGTACTCTGCACCGAGAACTTACCAAACATAATACGAGCTTTGTAAAACTTAAAGACGATACTCGCCGCGCTTTAGCTGCCCACTACTTAGCGCAAAGCCAATTTACAATATCAACCATATCTGAGCTTTTAGGGTATCAGGAGCAAGCAACGCTAAGTGTTAATGTTAAACGCTGGTTTGGGTGTTCTCCTAGGGCGTGTCGAACTTTGTGGATTGAAATTTGTTCAATCTAGGGGCGATTTAATCGCGGCGCGAGGTTTGTAACCTAGTGGGCTAAGTAAAAATCGAGCAACAAAGAGTCAATCGTCCCTAGAAAGAACCCATAGGGCAGCGCATGTTTGGCCTTTATGCTGCGTTATCGCCTATTTATGGGGAATAACCACACTACATAGGCTCTGCCTTGCCTAAAAACCAAACATACTGCTGTGAATTCAACCACCAAAGGTCAACACGCCCTAAAGCATATAGAACTAAAAAAATGTTAAACTAAACACTCTTGTTATTTTTATTTAAGTTTTATTTAAGCTAGGGAGTGAGCATGAACTTTGTTATTGTTGGCACCAATTTTATTAGCGACACACTATTAGCCGCTGCAAATACATTAAACGATTTTAATTTATACGGGGTGTGCTCGCGGGCAGTATCAAGCGGCGAAGCATTTTTAGCCAAACACCCACAAAACACACAAGCAAAAATTTTTACCTCAATCGAACAAGTATGCCAAGATCAAAACGTTGATGCTGTCTACATAGCCGCCCCTAACAGCTTACACAAACAATACGCCGTTATGTGCCTAGAAGCTGGTAAACATGTCCTTGGCGAAAAACCCTCTGCAGCCAACTCTAAAGAGCTTGCAAGTATTATAGCGAAAGCCAAAAAGCATCAGCGCATATACATGGAAGCCATGATGACCACTCACCTGCCAAACTTTGCACTTTTGCAAAAGGCAATGGTAAAAATTGGCACACCACGTAAATATATTGGCCAGTACAGTCAGTATTCGTCGCGTTACGATAAGTATAAAAATGGCGAACGCCCAAATACATTTTTACCTGAGTTTGCTAATGGCGCATTGGTCGACTTAGGTATTTACCCACTGTATTTATTAATTGCACTGTGGGGAGCGCCAAAAAGCGTAAGTGCCAGTGGCGTATTACTTGATACAGGTGTAGATGGCGCGGGCGATGTATTACTAAACTACGCAGATAAACAAGCCGTTATTAGTTACTCTAAAATATCGCAAGGCGACAACATAACCGAAATACAAGGCGAGCTTGGACGCATACGTATAGAAGCCGTATCGCAACTTAAAAAGGTGGAATTTATTGCTAATAATGGTGACGTAGAGGTTATATCCCAGCCGTTTGATGAGCACTTTATGAAATACGAAGTTGAACATTTTATGTCATTAGTGAAGCAAAATATCCATGAGTCACCTGTTAATACGCACATTTTAGCCAGTAACGTAATGAGCGTTCTTGATGAAGCGCGCAAACAACTTGGGGTTGTGTACCCTAACGACTAATTAAATAAAATATGGGCGTTAACCAACGACAGTCAACGCCCATAAAAAAGCTATTTAAGCTTTCGTACAACGACACACTTTACAAAACGTTTAAAAAATAACGATCCCCATCCATGGGCAATCAAATAAGATGTCTTAGAAATAAAAATACTTCCGCAACAAATTTAACACCAACAACTTAAACTGACTTATTACCAATATTTATTACTCAATAACCTTAAAACTAACCTAACACATAAAAATATTACCAATCAAGCTGGCCAATTGCATTGTTTTAAATTAAATTGGTAATACAAGAATGCAACCATTGGTGTATAGTGGTTTTTAACCGCAACATCGCGTTAGAATTTTGACATAATAGTGAATTTTGAGGTAACCTCTGGTATTCACAGTTGGTTTTGACTTTTAGGCCCCAGAGGCCACTATTCCTTAAGGTAATGAAGGTAAAGTATGGGTAATCGTCGCTTATTTTGGCGCATAGTTGATAAAATTGAGTCTTTAATAAATCAAGGCGAATTTTCTGCTGGGAGTCGTTTACCACCTGAACGTGAACTTGCAGAAATGTTTGATGTAAGTCGCCCTACTATTAGAGAAGCTATTATCGCATTAGAAGTACGTGGCCGAGTTGAAGTTAAAACTGGCTCTGGTGTATACGTAGTAGAACAAAAAAATGCATCTATAAAATCTAAAGAGATCAGTGCATTTGAACTTACTCAAGCGCGTGCATTAATTGAAGGCGAAATTGCCGCTTTAGCTGCTCAAAGTATTACAGAAGAAGAACTAGAACAATTACATAAAACATTAATTGTTATGGAAAAAGGCCTTTACGTTGAGCAAGCTGACCGTGAGTTTCATGAAATAATCTCGCGAGCAACACGCAATAAAGCGCTAGAGTTTGCCGTATCTAACTTATGGGATTTACGCCTAACTAATCCACAAATTGTTGCCGATTATGGCAGTGTTTGTAAAAACAATAACGAATGCGTTATGGACGAGCACACCGCTATTTATACCGCTCTAAAATCTCATGATGCAAATGCAGCACGTACTGCAATGCATAAACATTTTAACCGCTTAATTAATGCTTTATTTGACGCTGTAGAATCGCGCGCACTTGAAGAAATTAAACGTAAAAATGATGAAAAACGAGGCCTTTACTCGCTTGATGGCTTAGTTAATAAAAGCACCCAATAACAGTCTTTTTAGCTATTACTGCTGGTAAACGCCTTGTTTACTAGCTTTTTAATATTATCTCCTCAAAACTTCTTTAACTTGCGCTTTAATTATTTTTATATTGCGAATCAATTTCGAACAAATACCTTATTTTTGGTCGCAAACACTTACCTCTAAATTTAAAAAAAGATACTATGCCGCCATTAATATCGAGCGGGTTTAGTTATTACACTCACCTGCATGACTACTTAACCTGAACTCTGGTTATTTATACAATTGATAGAGTTACTCAACTCAAGGATAAAAATGCAAGCATCTTCAAAAAGTTACTTACTGGCAATAGTGTGTGTACTGCTTGCCATGATGACCATTCAAACGGGCGCGTCGTTTGCAAAACAACTTTTTCCTATTGTTGGCCCTGAAGGCACAACGGCACTTAGGCTTGGTTTTTCTGCCCTTATACTTTGCTTAGTATTTAAACCGTGGAAACACTTACCTACACGAGGCAATCGTATTCCTATAGTTGTGTATGGTTTAAGTTTAGGCGGTATGAACATTTTGTTTTATTACGCCATTGAACGCATTCCACTTGGCATAGGTGTAGCGCTTGAATTTACAGGCCCGCTTGCTGTTGCCTTATTTTCATCGCGCCGTAAACGTGATTTATTTTGGGTTGCCTGTGCTATAGCAGGTATTTTGCTTTTACTTCCTGATATGAGCGGACAAGATAGCCTAGATCCGCTTGGTGTTGCACTTGCTTTAGGTGCGGGTGCATGTTGGGCTGCTTATATATTATTTGGTAAAAAAACGGGTACTCAAAGCTCTGGTGGAGCAACTGTTGCATTGGGTATGACTGTTGCCGCTATAGTGCTAGTACCTTACGGCGGCATTATGCAAAGCGCCGCATTTACATGGGAAATTATTCCTCTGGGTATTGGCATTGCCATTTTATCAAGTGCATTGCCTTACACACTCGAAATGGTTGCACTGCGTAACATGCCCTCGCAAGGGTTTAGCGTAATGATGAGCTTAGAGCCTGCAATTGCTTCGCTCGCAGGGTTTATTATTTTAGGTGAGTTACTTACTTTATGGCAGTGGCTAGCTATTTTACTTGTGATAGTTGCATCTGTTGGTAGCTCGTTTTCAAACGCAAAAAAGCAGGTTGCTTAAATAAAAACTGTAATCGACTAATTCTAAAAAATAAAGCCACCGCGTAAGCTGTGGCTTTTTTGTAGCAACGTAATTAGCTTACCGCCTTACTTTGCTTTTTAGTTGTAACCAAATAACCAATCAACGAAATAAGTGGCATACCCGCAGCAACTAACGCAATACTTGTCCAACCGCCGGCTTCATACAGCGGGCTAGCAATAAGTGAGCCTAAAGCGGCACCTACAAATATACTGGTCATATAAATAGCATTCAAACGTGCTCGGCTTTGTGGCTCCAGTGAATACACCACCCGTTGCCCCAGTACCATATTGGCTTGCACAGCAAAATCAATAAGCACGCCCGTTAACGCTAAAATGACTATTGCGTAAGGTGATTCAAATAAACTGGGCAAAAAGCAAACAGCCGCTATAACTTTTGCAAGTAACGATACCTGATGTGTATAGCCTTTATCGGCCAAGCGCCCAACAATAGGGGCTGCTATTGCACCTGCCGCACCTACAAGTGCAAACAGTGCTATTCCTGATTGCGATAAACCATACTCACGCGCAAGCACTATCGGCACGCTCGTCCAAAACAAGCTAAATGATGCAAACATTAACGCTTGAAAAAATGCGCGTTGACGCAGCACTGGTTGGCTTATCATTAACTGTTTAAGCGATTTTAATAACTTAAAGTACGTTGTTTTATGGGTTGGTTGCCGAGTTGGAATAGCAAAATAAATTACGCCTGCAATAAACACCATACAGCCTGCGGCAAAATAAAATACAGCGCGCCAACCAAAGTGATCGGCTATTAAGCTCGATATAGGCCTTGCAAGCAAAATACCTAACAACAGACCTGCCATAATATTACCAAGTACCTGGCCACGTTTTTCATCCGACGATAAATGCGCAGCAAGTGGAATAAGCACCTGAACAGACACCGAACTTATACCTATCATCAAACATAAAATAAGCATTACATTAGGTGAGTCAGCCAGTGCTGTGCCTATTAAACTTAAAAACGACACAGCGAGCGTTATAAGCATTAAGCGTTTGTTTTCTATTAAGTCAGCTAAAGGCACTAAAAAAAACAAACCTAAGGCATAGCCTATCTGTGTTAGCGATACGATAAGGCTGGCACTATGCGAGCTTAATCCCACCTCTGGTGCTAGTAACTCAATAATAGGTTGAGCATAGTAAATATTGGCAACAATAAGGCCACAACACAAAGCAATAATAGTGACGAGTGTATTGCTAAGTGGTTGTGGTGAAACGCCAGTTTGAGTCATGTGTGTCCTACTTTACAAAAATAATAAAACCCAACCAGCAAACGCGGGTTGGGTTATAACCTCGTAATTTACTTACTTTATTGGTGATGGCTGCCCATGTGGGCTTGAGCGTAAATACTGTTTAGGTGCAGTCACTGTAGCGCCAAGCTCTGCAGCTGCATGCCATGGCCAATGCGGGTTATATAAAATACCACGCGCAAGTGCTACGCCATCGGCTTGCTGCTCACTAATAATATCTTCAGCTTGTTGCGCCTCGGTGATTAAACCTACGGCTATTACAGGCATTTTAACAACGTCTTTTATAGCGGTTGAAAATGGCACCTGAAAATTAGGTTTTACTGGTATTTGTTGCTCAGGGCTTAAACCCGCCGTACTTACATGAATAAAATCACAGCCGAGTTCATCAAGCGCTTTACTAAGCACTATCGATTGCTCTAAATCCCAGCCGCCTTCAACCCAATCGGTTGCCGAAATACGCACACCCACTGCTTTTTTACTTGGGAATACCGCGCGTACCGCTTTAAACACGTCAAGCAATAAACGCATTCTGTTTTCTAGACTGCCGCCGTAGTTATCATCGCGCTTGTTTGAAAGGGGCGACAAAAATTGGTGTAACAAGTAACCGTGCGCACCATGTAGCTCGATTAAATCAAGGCCGAGTTCATCAGCGCGTTTAGCCGTACTTACAAAGTCTTTAATTAACGAGTCAATATCAGCTTGGCTCATTGCTTTTGGCACAGGGCTGTTATCGTCGTACGCAATTGCCGAAGGAGCGAGCGTTTGCCAGCCATTTACTTCATCTGGTGCAATAGCGCCAATATCTTCCCACGGCTTACCTGTAGAGGCTTTACGCCCAGCATGCGCCAGCTGAATACCGATAGGCATAGAGCTGTATTGCCTCACTGCTTTTAAGCTTTTATCTAACGCTTGTTGTGTTTCGTTATTCCAAAGTCCTAAATCGCCGTAGCTAATACGCCCTTCTGGGTTTACTGCTGTTGCTTCTAAAATTAGCAATCCTGCACCGCTTAAGCTTAATTGGCCTAAGTGAATAGTGTGCCAATCGCTAGCAGCGCCATTATTTGCTGAATACTGACACATAGGTGCAATAATAATACGGTTATCTAACGTTACTTGCCCTAGTGATAAAGGCGAAAATAGTTGACTCATTGTTAATCCTTAAAAACACGCACAAAAAAATGCGGAAAAATAAAAAAGAGAATACGAAGCGGCAATCAAACACGCTCACTCAAAAGCTTACACAGCCACTTATAATTACGACTACCACTCATAATGGGGATAAAAATACACTTTAATAGTGCTAATAAAAGTATAAGTAATGACATTATGAGATATATTTTTTAATGTAATTATTTGTTGAGTAAACGCAGTAAAAATCTAGTTTTACAAACTGAATGACTATTTACCTTTAAACAAGGGTACAATTTATAACCTAACCGTACCTAATAGCACTAAGCTATTGCTTGTGTTACCTATTAACTGAATAAAAACCACTTACAACCACTATATTTATTCTATAAAAGTGAATTAAAATTCAATTTAAATATTCCAAGCCACTTCACTCCCTGATAAACTACTTTACTTAATTAACTGATGTTAAATTTTTGAATCTGGGGATCAATTTTTATGTTTAAACCAAGCTTGTTAACCTTGGCTATTTCGAGCGCTGTTTCTAGCGTATTTTTATTGCCTAATGCCGCACTTGCTCAAGAAGAAGTTGCCGCTAAAAACAAATCACTCGAAGTAATTGAAGTAACAGCAACAAGACGCAGCGGCTCTGTGCAAAATGCACCGCTAAATATTACCGCCCTTGACGCAGATATAATGAAAGATCAAAATATTAGCGAACTTGCCGACGTAGCGCGCTGGGTCCCTGGTTTAACAATTACCGATCAAGGTGGCCGCTCAGGCTCCCCTATTATTGTTCGTGGTTTAAATACAAATTCATCTGGTCCATCGTCAGATGGCGGAACAGTATCTACTTATATTAACGAAATTCCGGTTTCGGTAGATATGCGCCTAGTAGATATTGAGCGTGTTGAAGTATTAATTGGGCCACAAGGCACGCTTTATGGTGCAGGTACATTAGGTGGTGCAATTCGTTACATGCTTAAACAGCCTGAGCTTGATTTTACATCACTTGAAGTTTACGGCGACCTGTTTCAAACAAAAGAAAGTGACTCTTTAGGTGGCGAAGGCGGCTTTATATTTAACCTGCCACTTATTGAAGATAAATTAGCAGTACGCGCCAGCTTAAATGTATATGAAGATCCGGGTTTTATCGATTACGGCTACGTAGTACGCGAGCCTGGCGTATCGTTGCCAGATCCTGATTGGAACGATAGCTCAGCAGTTAACAACAACCTTAAAAATGTAAAAGACGCCAACGGCGAAACCACCACTACAGGTCGTATTTCTGTACGCTTTAAACCAAATGAATCATTTGAAGGTACGCTTAACTACTTTTATCAAAACCAAGACAGCGAAGGCCGCTCGATTGTTCATTACAACAGCCTTAATGCTAACAACGGCTTAAGCGACATAATAGGCAAATACGAATCAGCTTATCGCTTTGAAGAGCCACGGATAAAAAAAGATCAATTACTAAGCCTTGAGCTAAAAGCCGACCTAGGTTTTGCAGAGCTAGTATCGGCAACCGGTATTTCGAGCTTTGATGCCGACGGTCAACGCGATCAAACCGATTTACTTATTCGCCTTGATTACGGTTATGAAGAATTTCCTTCGTTTTCAACGTTTACCCGTGAAATAGACGAAGAAGACACCTTCACTCAAGAAATTCGCTTAGTGTCGCAAAGCGACAGCGACTTTAACTGGATTGTAGGTGGTTTTTACAATAAAACAGAAACCGAAGCATCAAGCAGAGAGTTTACGCCTGGGTTTGATCAATTTGCTGTCGATAACGAAGAGTTTGGCGGCGCGCAGCTAAGACCTGACTCATTAGAATACTTAGAGCTTACAAAAAGTACCGTCACTGAGTCTGCACTATTTGGTGAAGTTGGCTACCAAGTTACCGACAAATTAGATGTGACCATTGGTGCTCGTTTTTACAAGTACGATATAGAATCGCAAGCGGCTTTTGACTTCCCATTAGCCAATACATTGTATAGTGGCGCAGGTCCTGACGACATCACCGTTGCATACGAAAAAGACGAAGCTGACGATAACGGTAACTTATTTAAATTTAATGCTAAATACCAGTTTACTGACTCTGTAATGGGTTATGTAACCGTAAGTGAAGGCTTTAGAATTGGTGGTTCAAACGGTTTAGTGTCTTGCCCAGATCCAATCCCTGAGGATCAACAAACAGGCTGTGGTAAACCTGACGAATTATTATATGAAGCCGACACCACAACAAACTACGAGCTAGGCTTTAAAAGTACGTGGTTTAGAAGCCAACTACACTTTAACGCCGCGTTATTTAACGTAGATTGGGATGATGCACAAATTTCGGGCGCTACAGATATAGGCCAATTAACATATATTTCAAATGCAGGCAGCGCTAATGCAAAAGGGGTAGAAATTTCAACCCGCGCTATTTTATCCGACTCGTTTTCAGTTTATGCAACTTATGCCTACACAAAAGCAGAGCTAACATCAGACGCACCATTTTTGTTTAATGCCGATGGTACCGGTGGCGCAGAAGACGGCGACCGTTTACCTGGCTCACCTGAAAACCAATTTTCGATGGGTGTAAACTATCAAACAGACGTGTTTAACGACAAAACGCTTGATATTAACTACGGTTTAACCGCGCAAAGCGACGTGCTTTCAAGAGTAGGGCTTCGTGATAACGGCGAAACACTACCAGGTTACAGCTTAAGTAATATATCAGCTAAATTAACAGCCGATGCATGGTCAACTACCCTATATGTTGATAACCTATTCAACAAATACGCAGTTACCTCAGTTCGTCGTTCAGATGCCGATATAACATCAGCTAATGGCGCCGACATACAACGTAACTACGGCCATTACATTAATCGCCCGCTTACGGTAGGTGTTAAATTTAACTATAAATTTGAAATATAATTTAAGCGACTTTTAAACAGTCTCATTTTTTAAACACTGTTTTAAGGCTCAAATTTATTTGAGCCTTTTTATTTTCTTTTACAAAATAATAATTACCAAAAACCATGCAGCCAAATTTAAAGCAACTTCATCAAAGCGCAATACAGTCCCTAAACCAAGGTAAAATAGAGCAAGCACACAAAGCCTTAGTTGAGTTAGTAACACAAAAGCCCGACTTTGCTGATGGATACTTTTTGCTGGCCATGGTTAATTTAACGGTTGGGCAAATACACAAAGCCATAAAGCTCATCGAAAAAGCCCTTACACTTGGTCAAAGCATTGAATACACCGCGCAACTTGCAAAGTGTTATGCACTTACTGGCGAATTACAAAAAGCAAAAAACACCGCCTTAACTATACCCATTCAACAAATACAAAAACCGCTTGATGCCGACACCCTAGGCGTAGCCCTTACTCAAGCAGGCTTGCACGAACACGCAATTAACTACTTTGAATGCGCTATTAAACTGGCTAAAGCAGCTAACAAAGCCCAGCCGCAGTTTTATTATAACTACGGTGTAAGCGCTAAGTTTTTAGGATTATTTGATAAAGCCCAAGATGCGTTCGAACATGCCATAGCGCTTAGCCCGCTGCATCATCAAAGTCATTTTGCGTTAAGCGACTTAACTAAAGCAACCGCACAAAACAATCATATTGAACGCTTAAAAAATGTATTTGAGCAAGTAACACACCCCGATGCAAAACTACATATTGGCCATGCTTTAGCAAAAGAATACCAAGACTTAGGTGAATTTACTCAGGCTTTTAACGCGTTAGAGCAAGGTAAAGTAGCAAAACGTGCTGTGCAGCCGTTTGATCATACAAGCTCAACTGCGTTATTTGAACATATTAAACTGCTAAGTGAGCAGCACAAAAAAGCAGTAATACAAGGCAACCTAACGGCCGAACCTATTTTTGTACTAGGCATGCCCCGCTCTGGCACCACATTGGTTGAGCGTATTTTATCGAGCCACAGCGACGTGCAGTCAGCCGGTGAATTACAAGACTTTGGCTTAAGTGTTAAAAAGCTCTGCCAAACGCAAACACCTCATGTACTCGATACTCAAACACTAACTAAAGCCTACGATCTTAATTTTAATCAGCTTGGGTCAACCTATTTAAACGCAACACGTGTAATAACAGGCAGCCATAAACACTTTATTGATAAGCTCCCATTTAACTTTTTTTATATCGACTTAATAACCAAAGCACTGCCAAACGCCAAAATAATTTGTATGCTGCGCGACCCAATGGACACCTGTATTGGTAACTATCGCCAATTATTTACCATTAACAACCCCTACTACGCGTACTCGCTCGACTTACTCGATACAGCCAAATTTTACAGCTGTTTTTACAAACTAATGCAGCACTTTAGCGCCCTGCACAGCAATATAAAATTAGTAAAATACGAAGAGTTAGTAGCAAAGCCCGAGCAGCAAATAAAAGACTTAGTGAGCTTTTGTAACCTAGAATGGCAAGAACAGTGTATAGATTTTCACTTAAACACCGCACCGGTTTCTACCGCAAGCAAGGTGCAAGTACGCCAGCCACTTAACAATAAAGCAATTGGCCGTTGGAAAGCGTTTAAGCCACATACAGAAGAGATAGAGGATTACTTTTTAAAGCAAAATATCAGTTTTGAGTAAAGGTTTTATAGCTTGGGAGTTAAATGGATGAACTCAAAGCCAAAGCGGACATTGATGCTTTGAAGTTCATCACGGTAAAGTAGTCTTTATAATTAGTACTATTTAGTCAAAACTTTAAATTTAACTACTAAATTTAACTGTAGTCTATTGTCCCATATTTCCCTAGTTGATAATCTTTATATGCAATTGCCATTTCTTGATCACTGTTCATAATAAATGGACCGCTAGAGATAATAGGCTCTTGATAAAGTTCTCCGCCAAAGATAAATAGCTCGCTATCTTCTTTTGCCATGATTAGAATTTCTTCAATGCCATTTCTTAGAAAACCTTGCTGTGAAGCTTGTAAACTTTCCCCCAGAACATCTATTAAACCAGAGGCCAGAAATGCTGCATATTGATCGTTTTCATTTAGCGGGAGTTTAATTTCGTCGCCTGATTTTAAGCTTAAATGAAATAACAACTGTCGTGACTCTACAGGTATTTCAGAACTATTATTTTTATATTCACCAATAATAATTTTTAACTTACTCCCTAACTTTCCAATGCTAATTAAAGGTAGCTGCTCACTTAATAGGACTTTATATTCAGGCCTTTCAGCTTTTCCTTTCGCATTAAGATTCAACCAAAACTGTACGCCAATTAGTTTGTTATTAATTGGTTTAGCCCATTCATCATGAACAATGCCATTGCCTGCCTTCATCCATTGTACGCCACCTGAGTCAACACTACCTTTATGGCCATAACTATCTAAGTGCGTAACTTCTCCCTTTATCAAGTACGTCAGTGTTGCGATTCCTCGGTGTGGATGCGCAAGTTTGCCATCAGGCTTGGGTATTTGCTTAGGTGTTGCATTAATATCAAAGTGATCTAAAAAGACAAAAGCACCAACGGGCGTTATTTCTTGCTGAGGCATAACCCTATTTACAGAAAAGGGGCCCAGAGGGTGAGGTACTGAAGATATGATTGATTTGAATAGTTTCATTGCGGTGCTTCCTCTATTTCATTGATGAGCAAATAATTTAATAACAAGGATGTTATTTAGCGAATTCATTGTAGGTTTTGCTGATGAACAGGTCTTTTTGTTTCATGTTTACCAGTCCTTTCCATGTTGACACCATAAACGGCAGCTGCACGACACCGGTTTTTTGTCCTGTCGGTATTAAGGCCATAAATGGATTTCGTTTATAGGCCTTAGTCAATTTACCTTGAAACGCTTTTACCAGTGCTTTGCCAAGGTATTTACCTTGCTCTAGCGCTAAGTAACCTAATTTTGCTTCGCCGACATCAGCAATATCCCCAATGGCATAAAAATTCTGCTGTCCTACAACCGCAAGATTACTGTCAACGTTGACTAAGCCTTTTTCATTAAGAATATGGGAAAATTTTGCTGTAAAAAATCGTTATTTGGTAAGGTGCCAACGGCAACAAATGTAATATCAGGCGTTATAGACTTCCCCGAATTAGCATCAGTGTATATTTTATTATTTTCTTTATAGAGGGTATTAAACTCAACATTAACGCCTAAACTGGTTAACTGTTCTAATGTTTTTTGCTGAGCTTTTTCTTTAAAGCCATCCAATAAAGTATGGGTGTTGTGAGCAAGTGTTACTTTTACTTTCGGCATTGCAAAAGCGATTTCACCAGCAAGTTCAACACCCACAACACCGCCACCAATAATTAGTACATGAGAAGCTGAACGTACTTTGCTGTGATGGCTTTTAAGCTCTTCATCACGACTTGTTAATGCCATTGCCTCTGAAGACTTTGCAAGCGGTAAACTTGGATACCTGGAGCCAGATGCAATAACAACTTTCTCAAAATGTACCGTGTCGCCATTTTCCAATAGAGCAGTAGTTTGTGTTAATTCTTTAACACCACTTTGTATAAAACTACCTTTTAAAATATCTCTGTAGTGTTGGCGTGCTGCGCCATTAGTTTTTTCTGGTGCTGCGACGTCTCTTAATACGGCATAAGTCACTTCAAAATAGTCTTTTCTATCAACAAGCGTTGTTTTAATACCTTCTTTTTCAAGTTTTTGCGCTGTTGCTACACCAGCGAAACCGCCACCAATAATTAGTACCTGAGTTTTCATGATTTTTCCTACTTTAAGTCTGCTTAATATCTACGTTATAGGTGTATATTAAGCTGTTGCTATATCAGTTTGAATGAGTGAATATGATACGTAAGTGTGCAAATACGCAACATGGTGGTGATATGGAAAAATGGACAGAATTTAAAACGGCATATAGACTGGCAAAATTAAAAACACTAAGTGCAACAGCTAAGGATTTGGGCATACATCGCTCGACCGTGATGCGACAAATTGATGTACTGGAAGAGAGCTTAGGCATTAAGCTCTTTCAAAGAAATGATAAAGGCTATATTGCAACAGAAGCAGGCTTAGAGGTTATGCGACTAGGTGAAATAACTGATGTTCAGCTGACTCAGTTTGCCAATAGAGCCAAAAGTAAGGAAGATGTTTTAGAGGGAACTCTCAAAATTACTTGTGTGAATGAGTTATCACTTTTGATATTTCCAGCAATAACAAAATACCAATCACTTTACCCACAAGTTAAATTTGAAATTATTGGCGATATAAGAAAATATGATCTTGAATATGGCGAGGCTGACCTAGCAATACGTACTGGCGTAAAGCCAAGCACCTTAGACAATATTGTAATTCCTTTTGCGAAAATAGAGTTGGTGCTATGTGCTCATCAGAATTATATAAAGACGCACGGGCTTCCTACACAGGAAAACTTCAATAAGCATAAGTTTGTTGCTAATTCGGAAAGGTTAGCGCATATCCCTTGGAATGAGTGGATACATAATCATGTAGCAGAAGAAAATATCTCGGTATCAAGTACCTCGCAACAGATACTGAATTACGCTATGCAAACAGGGGCAGGAATTGGTGTTTCAACAAAGGAAACAGTCCAAAATAATAATCAATTAAAAGCATTGGCGTTTGGCGAAAATTGGGAGGTTAATACTTGGATTCTTGTTCACAGAGATATCATTAACATTCCAAAAGTTAGAAAGTTTATTGATTTATTAAAACTAGAAGAACAACTTTACATGGATTTTAATTAAAGTTCGGCTAAGTATCTGCATTTAATCATTGTATTTTTCCAACCTCATAAATGCTTGTTCTAAATCGGCACATAAATCATTTTTATCTTCTAACCCAATATGCAGCCTTACCATTCTTCCTTCGTTTTGTCGCGTGGCTGGAGAGTGCCAGTCCAGGTCGGATAAGCGAAGCGCTATCCGACACAGTAAAATACCTTACCAATTATTATCAATATTTTGTGTTGTCGAGTGGCTGGAGGGTGTCAATTACTGACAGTGATAATGCCCAGCGCCCGCATTTTCGGCTGTATTGATGCGCAGCCGAAAAAAGTCCGACAACATGCGCTTGTTATGTGCAGCCTCTATACCTGTGATCATTTACCGTCTCGCTCATTTATATGTTGCTGTTTGTCTTCAGGAACAATATCTGAGTAAAGAAGATCAAGCTCTTTAGGTTTTGAGATCATTTCGTCGGCTATGAAATTAAGCACATGAAAGAGTTTAAGAGCTATATCATGGCCATCTTCGAGATCAATTTGACCTGGATGAACTGCGTTATTACCAACGACACGAAGAAGATCTAATGCTTTCTGAATTTTAGAACTTAAACCGTCAGCAACTAATTCCTTAATGTCATTGTTAATGTTTTTTCCAGATTTACCTAGTTGCTTCAGAAGTAGCTGAAGAGCCAAGCGAAGCAAGGCCGTAGCACCTTTGGGAGAATCTACAACAATTGTTGATGCCTCAAGATATAGATCTTGAATTTCTTGCTCCATATCTTCGTTTGGTGGAGCCACTGCGGTTTGTTTGGGGTAAACAATTTCTTGGTTTACCCAAAGAGATATATCCCCGCATGAAGAACAAGTTGCTACAGAAAAGCCTTTAGGAACAAATTCAGACATATGCCTTTTATTCGCGTTCTCTACTTTCTGAATAAAATCGGCAATTGCTTCTTGCTTATAACCCTGAATCTGAGTTCTGTATTCATAGAATATGTGATTAAGAATACTGTTTGCTGCACTACTAGAGCTATCTAGATCAAACCAAACTTGTTGAGAGACTACTTGGCAATGCGGGCATAGAAATTTTTCACTCTTGAATATTGGGCTTAAGTCCAAAATTAGGCTCCTATTTTCTTGGGCACTGAACAATTTAATAGTGCGCTCATCGCAGAATATTTCTGCCGATGCTACGCTCACTTTTCTACATTATATATGTTTTAGCAAATTATCTAAGGCATTACTATCACTAACTTTTCTAAAATTTTTAGGTCAATTTAAATGAACCAATATGCACGCAGAGCTCATTTTCATGAATATATGCGCTAACGACACAGTTTAACGAATCTATTCACGACGATATTTGGCCAATCTCAACGTCCGCTTGTCGCTAATCGCTGACTAATAACTACATGCAATTTGCAGATACTCAACACTTTAAAATCTTTGCTATAGCACACTACTTTTACCATTATGACCGCTTGTTATTCAGCTTTTAAAACCAGTCCTTTCGATTGGGCAAATATCACTAGCGCAAATAGCATTTCGGTTATCCCGCCAATAAAGGCGCCAATTACAAAATTGGCATTTAATACAATACACAACATGCCAAAAAACATAAGCAAAGCCCCCAAAATCCAATATATTTTCATGTCATATAAGGTGTTGAAAATTAAATAGCGAACACCAATTATCATCAGCATGATTGGATAAAACCATTCAGCTTGAAGTTTTGCTACGTAAAACGCTAAAAACAAACCAACAAATAAAATAATAGTGCTTTCTAAGGCCAATTTACCTAATGGGTTTTTAGGGTCGTGATTGCCAGAGCGTTTAAGTGCTTTTGAAAGTAGCATAGCTAATGGATGTATAAACATGCCACCAAAAAACAGTGTAAGCATGCTTACTTGATTTGAATGCATTAGTGCGACAAAGCCAGCTATAGACCAAACCAAGCCAGACACTAATACGCCCGTTCCACCACCAAAATATGCAAGGTTCATATTTTGTTGCGCATCTTCAAATTTCATAGTAATTCCTTAACTTTAAATCCTTAACTTTAACTAAAGCCCAAGGCAATATTATTTGCATCACTTAAACTCTAGTATTAACTACAAATCATTACTCGAATACACACTTAAAATAGGAAACTTATGCTCAGCAAACGAGACGGTGACTGATTGTGTTTCACTACCTTTAAAACCGAGCTTAAATTCTATTGGCGTTAATCTGCTGCCATCTGCAAACAATGCTAATATATGATCTTGATTGAGTTCGCGGTTGCCTGACGATAAATTATTTAGCGTAATAACTGCCCAGCGCTCGCCTTCGTTATTGCTCATAAGAACGTAATTTAAAATTGTGAAATCAGATTTTTTAGGCGTTATATTGTTATCGTTTGCAAACGATAAATGAATATTACTGGGTATGGCACGGTCAACATTTAATACACTATTAAGGGTGTTTGATGTGTTGGCAGCGACTGCCGATGAAAACACAATAAAAATCAAAACTAAAGCTTTAAACACAGTGCAACTTCCTTTTATTAAATTGTGTTTTTAAAAACAATCGTTGAAAATTATACTCTCAGTTTTTACCTATTATGTAAACGCACAATAATCATAATTTAATGCATATTTTGAATAAGCGCGCATTCAGTGAGACGACTGTAAGGTTTATACCTTGAAAGGCTCGCGTAATCATAAGGTTATTAAACAGGAGTAAACTACATGCCAACCACACCTAAAAGTCCCCAAGCGGTTAATAATGAACAATCGGCTTTATTAAACCCTGAGCACAGCATTCAAGTAAGAGGCGCACGTGTTCATAACTTAAAAGATGTGGATGTAGATCTCCCCCGTAATTCACTTGTTGTTTTTACCGGCATATCGGGTTCGGGTAAATCATCGCTAGCTTTTGGTACATTATTTGCCGAATCGCAGCACCGATATCTTGATTCGGTATCGCCCTATGCACGCAGATTAATAGATCAAGTAGATGAGCCCGATGTTGATTCAATTGAAGGCCTACCACCTGCGGTTGCACTGCAACAACAGCGTGGTGTGCCGTCGGTACGCTCATCTGTGGGTAGTGTAACTACTATTTCTAACGCGCTACGTATGTTGTACTCGCGAGCAGGTGAATACCCAAAAGGCCAAGGTATACTTTATGCCGATGCATTTTCGCCTAATACTCCGCAAGGCGCGTGCCCAGAATGCCACGGTATTGGCCGTGTGTTTAACGTAACCGAAGAGCTGCTAGTGCCCGACCCCAGTAAATCAATTAGAGAACGCGCAATAGCTGCGTGGCCGCCAGCATGGCAAGGTAAAAATTTAAGCCGTATACTTACCTCCCTTGGTTATGACATAGACACGCCTTGGAACAAACTTTCTAAAAAAACGCGCGATTGGATTTTATTTACCGACGATACGCCTACGGTGCCGGTATTTCCTGAGTACACACTTGAGCAAACACAAGCGGCTATTAAAAATGAAGAAAGCCCTAGCTACATGGGTACATTCTCGAGCGCTAAACGTTTTGTTTTACAATCGTTTGCGAGCACTCAAAGCCCACGTACTAAAAAGCGCGTGTCGCAGTATATGCAAATATCACCGTGCCCACAGTGCAATGGCAAAAAGCTGAAAAAAGAGTCGCTGTCGGTTAAATTTGCTGGGCTTGATATTGGCGAAATCTCGCAATTAACGCTAAGCGAATTGGCTCAAACACTTAGTATTGCGGCTAATAAAAAGCCTAAAAATAACGCTGCTAACCCAGAAAAAGCCATAGTAGCAAAGCGTATAGCCAGCGACATTCTTAAACGGGTTGAAGCACTTACCAAACTTGGCTTAGGGTATTTATCGCTTGAGCGTACCACTCCTTCTTTATCGCCTGGTGAATTACAGCGCCTAAGGCTTGCTACGCAAATTCGCTCAAAACTATTTGGTGTGGTTTATGTGTTAGATGAACCTTCGGCGGGTTTACACCCAGCAGATACACAAGCGTTGTTAGCCGCTTTAGATGAGCTAATAGCAGCGGGTAACTCAGTATTTGTGGTTGAGCACGACGTAAGTGTTATTCGCCACGCCGATTGGGTGGTTGATGTAGGCCCAAATGCGGGCACTCACGGCGGTAATATTGTTTATAGCGGCCCCGTTGAAGGCTTGCAAAAAGTGACCAGCTCGCACACTAGCCAATACCTTTTTAAAAATGATGAAAAGCTTTTAAGCCAAAGTAACAAACAACAACGCAGCGCAAAAGCATGGTTAAAGCTTAGCGGTATTGAGCGTAATAATTTACAAAAACTCGATGTTGAATTTCCGCTAGGTGTTATTACAAGCGTTACGGGCGTGTCTGGCTCTGGTAAATCGAGTTTAGTAAGCCAAGCTTTAGTTGAGCTGGTATACGATGCACTTGGGCAAAAATCAATGCCGCAAATACCTACAGACGAAGCCGAACTGCTCGACCAAGAGCTCGATATAACAACAGAGGGTAAAATTACTCAAGGCATTGAGCATATAAAACGCCTAATAACGGTTGATCAAAAAGCCATTGGACGTACACCTCGCTCTAACCTGGCAACTTACACGGGGTTATTCGATCATGTTCGTAAATTGTTTGCGAACACAAGCGAGGCAAAAGCACGTAAGTTCGATGCAGGTCGTTTTTCGTTTAACGTAAAAAAAGGTCGCTGCGAAAACTGCGAAGGTGTTGGTTTTGTAAGCGTAGAGCTTTTATTTTTACCTAGTGTTTATTCGCCTTGCCCTGTGTGTAACGGTAAACGCTATAACGAAAAAACACTTGAGGTTACTTACAAAGATAAAACCATTGCCGATGTGCTTAATTTAACAGTTGAGTCGGCGCATACATTTTTTGCCGATGAACCCGCTATTTTACGTGCGCTAAATGCGTTGCTGCAAGTGGGTCTTGGTTACTTACGTTTGGGGCAACCAGCTACAGAATTCTCGGGCGGCGAAGCGCAGCGCATTAAACTTGCCACAGAGTTACAGCGCACACAACGCGGCGATACCCTCTATATTTTAGATGAACCAACCACAGGCCTACATCCTAAAGATGTGGCCATGTTAATGGCGCAATTAAATGGGCTCGTTGATGCCGGCAACACCGTTATTATGGTTGAGCACGATATGCAAGTAGCCAGTAATAGTGATTGGGTTATTGATATAGGGCCTGGTGCGGGCGATGAAGGCGGGTTAATAGTGGCGCAAGGTAAACCTACCGATGTGGCTCAATCTAAAATAAGCAAAACCGCGTCTTTTTTGTTAACTAACGAGCCATAAGTTAAAAGCTTTTAAATACCCAATTAGTTATTAGTGTTAAAAATAACTATAACTCAGCGCAATAAAGTAAAGTGTTTTAACGATATAACTTTTATAAATATAGCTGTATGTCATATATCCATAATGATTTTTAAGGGGTATACGGCATATAGTTTATGCAACAGTAGCAACTCTAAAAATGATACCGCTGGTGTTTTATTAAATATATAAACCCGCTCTCCTTATGAATCACTATCTTTTTCTATTTCAAGTTCGATTAGCAAAGCTGAGTGAGCATCGTTTGCGGCGTACATTTTTTGGTGATCTTTTAAAGGAAAAACAGACCAGTTTGAACGCTGTGCACCTTTAGATAATCGCTGATTAAAAAACATTGCCACAGCAGCCCTTGCGCCAACACGCTGCGTTACTTGAGCAAAATGCATGACTTTAGAGGATAATTCGATTGTATTTTCTAATCTAATTCCAAATTTTCTAAAAATAATTTTTTTGTCTTCTTTTAATCCAAAACCCACTTTTTTGATTGTTGGATCAGACAATACACCTTCGATAGCGGCAAAGTTTTCAAAAAATTTAGTTGGAAATAAATACGCTTTTGTTTTTGTAGAAAGCTGAATAAGGTGAGGTCCATCACTTATTTCACCTTTTTTAAAACAAGGCTTACTTTCAGTATCAAACCCTAAAACTGAATGCTTTTTTAGCTCTTCTATCGCGCTTATCGCGTCTGACTCTTGCGTCACTACAATTATATTATCTAGGCTTAAACCATCGTACATCGGTAAAAATTGAACCTGCTCATTTGTTAACCTTTCCATTTGTTATTCCTTTTAAAACAGTTAGAACCTAGCTTAAGTCTACTGTTAATTTAGCACCAAAATTAAACTCAGGAGTTCGCTTTTATGTTTGCATCACTGTTTGTTATCTCGTTTACTTACAAGTAAACATTTGATAAAAAGGTTACCATATTCATCTAATTTATATGGTGCTTTGTTTTTTTGCTCAACCTCCTAAGGCCTATAGACCTTAGTAGGTTGAAATTCGTTCTATTTAGAGGCAATTTAATCGCGCCGTGAGGTGTGTAATCCAGTGGGCAGCACAGAGTAAATTACCCCTATGGCAGATTCAATGGCAGTACATATTTATGGGAAACAACCACACTGTATAGGCTACATAGGCTCTGTCTTTCCTAAAAAACCAACACGTCACTGCTCGCTCAACCTCAAAAGATAAACATGCCTAATAACACCTTACTTTTAGGCGCTCGTTTATGTGTTAAGCATTTTTTACAGCTAGCCAGTCTGCTATAGCTTCCCCTATTTCATGTGGAGAGTCTTCTTGTATATAGTGAATACCGCCAACAGTAACTTCGGTTAGGTTTGGCCATGTGCGTACAAAGTCTCTTGCGTAACCAGTTAAAAAAGCACCTGGTTCTGCATTAATAAATAGCTTTGGAATATCATGAGAGCTGGCTAAATAACTCGCATAGCTTTTTACTAAAGCGACAGTATCGGCAGGCTCTCCGGCAATGGGAAGTTGGCGAGGCCCCGCTAAAATTGCGCGGCGATCTTCCCCTGCATTGATAAAAGGTCTGCGATATTCATCGTGTTCTTTTTGCGTTAACTGGCGCGTAATAGTCGCGGGCAATATGGTTTCAATAAAAAAGTTATCATCAAGCACCATTTTTTCGCCTTCCGCTGAGCGCAGAGTACCAATCGGACCATGTAGCTCTTTAGGAAAATCGTCCCACGTTGGAAAATCGGTCACGATTGCTTCCATAAAGGCAATGGCTTTTACAGCGTCGCGATGTGTATTTGCCCAGTTAAAGCCAACGCCTGAACCCCAATCGTGCAGTACTAAAGTAACATTATTGTTTACGCCGAGCGCATCTAAAAGTGCAAATGTGTACTTACTATTTTCAGCTAATGAGTAACTTCCCTCATGGGTATTGTCTAGCTTTTGTGAATCACCCAATCCAATCATGTCGATAGCAATTAAACGCCCTTGTCCTTGCATATACGGCATAATATTTCGCCAAAGGTAGCTAGATGTAGGGTTACCATGTAAAAATACGATTGGATCGCCTTCGCCCTCATCTATATAAGCCATTTTTTTATCTAATACAGTTTTAAACTTTTTTGCATAACGTAATGTTTCTGAATCGTTTTTCATCAAATTTTCCACTTTTTTTAATTGGTATACATGACTGAGTCACACAATAAGCGAGCGCACTTAACTTGTCACTATATTTATATGATCGAATCACATACAATTGAATTTATGAAAAATGAAAAATACATAGCAAATTTAATAGGCACCTTCGCGACCTCTGTAGCTACTGATATAGAAAAACAGATTGCTGAATTAGGCGGGCGAAGCTTAAGCCACGAATCAGCACTGGTCACTATTTACAATCACCCAAATGAAACCATTGATGTACTAAGCAAGGTTTTAGGCTTAACGCACTCTGGTGCGGTTAGATTAGTAAATACGCTTGAAAAAGAAGAGCTTGTAGAAAGGCGTAAGTCGGTAAAGGATGCTCGCTCTGTTGTTTTATACATAACTGATAAAGGAAGCCAAAGGGTTGAGCTAGTACTAAACAGCCGAGAAACAGCCACGTCTAAAATACTAAATAACTTTAATAATGAACAAAAAAAAAGCTTTTTAAGTTTGATAGAAATAGCACTTAGCAGCCTAACAAGCGAGCAGATAGAAGCGCGTAAAATATGTAAACTATGTAACGAAGGTGTATGTAGAAAGCGCGGTTGCCCAGTAGAAAATGCTATTAAATAAAATACATCCCACTTAAGAATTTATCCAATAAATTAAAAAATGACAGCAGCCACTTTAGTCGTTTTTCTTGCTTGAAATTAGGTAAATATGGATTCGATTATAGTTATAAAATTCATGTATCTTTTTAAATTGTAAAGATATCCCCCCCTTATACCTTTTTTAAAGTAAGAAAAAAGAATTGTTTTAAGGGGGTTTCCTAGCTGTAAGGTTGACCCGCTTAGTTACAAGTGTTAAAAAGCAAATGTGAACACTAACTTAATAAAGGAATAATTGGATGATAAAGGGAATAAAAATCGCTTTAGTATCAAGTGTAATGCTCTCTGGCTGTGTAGTTACTGAAACTATTAATGGAGGTATTGCTAGTTTAAATAACTCTTTCACAACTGCTGAATTACCTATTACATATACAGAAGCGGCTAAAGAAAGCGGCACTGAGAAAATGAAGCGTCTTGCAGTTATTTCAAATAACAGTAACGCAACTACAGGTATAATTGAAACAAACCTTTCAAATATTCGTGTGAGTGGCCAACCTTACTTTACCTTTGTCGATAAAGCTTCTCTTAGTAAAATTATAGAACAGCAACGTTTTAATGAAAGTGATATCAGTAACTCAAAAAACAGAACCCGCCTAGGTAAACTTACAGGCGCAGATACACTTATCACTGCTGACTACACTGCAGATGTAGATACCTCCACTTACTACGAAAAAGATAGTGAATGTATACAAAAAGGTGATAAATGGTACAAGTGTGAAAAATCTAGAGAAATAACCATTAAGTGCTCAGAAAAAATTGCGAAAGTAAATTTTACGCCTAAGGCTGTATCTGTAGAAACAGGGCAAATTGTTTTTACTAAACAATATTCACGCCTAACAAGTAGTAAAGTATGTAAAGGTGACGACCCTCATCCATCTGATTCTGTGTTACAAGGCAGAGCACTTGCCGCTGTAATAGAAGAATTAAAACAAGATGTTGCACCACACCAAGTAACTAAAAATATAAAGTTAATGGAATCTGATGATTCAGATTTAACCGATAAAGCAGAAGAGTTATTAGACCTCGCTGTTGAATTTGCAGAAAAAGACATGCCTGATAACGCCTGTAAAATCTTTGCAAAAGCTCAAAGTCACTATTCAGAATCATTAGCTATAAACTATAACAATGGTGTGTGCGCAGAAAGAGCAAATGATTTCGAATTAGCAAAAGCGTATTATGAAAAAGCGAGCAACTTAACATTAGACGTTGACGAACTTAAGTTTGTTATTGAAGGCCAAACAAGGCTTATTGAGCGTGAATCTGATAACGCAAAGCTGACTTTAGCAACAACTTCAAACCGTTTGTAATTTAAGTTAAGGCCTACCACTTTTGTGTTAGGCCTTATTGCTATTGGTAAAACTATGACTACTAGAATATCCTCACTACTATTAACGGCAATAGCGTTAAGCCCTTTTCTTACTAATGCAGCATCACATTGTAGTTGCAGTTCATACTATTCAAAAAATACCCAACCTAAGTGGGTAGGAATCGATATTGTTGATGATGAAAAATTAGCTAGTTCAGGCTCCTCACAATGCTCTGGTTTAAAAACAATTGATGAACGTCGGTCAGCTAAAAATGCTCGTGAAGAGCTCGCAAAATTACTAAACACTGATATTTCAGTGAAAGAAATAATTAAAAACACCTCATCAAGCACAGTAAGCCATTCCGATTACAAATCGGTAATTGAGTCTCAAACCAATCAGCTATTAAAAAGCGCAAAAGTATATGATCGTTATGTAGACCCTATTAACTGTACTGTATATGCAGCTATTTCAATTAGTAAAGCCCATCTTGAAGAAGGCCAACAAGAAAAAATAAAACAACAACAAGCGATGCTAGGCGCAAAAAATAGTTGCTTAAAAGTAACGGGCGAAAATAGCTCTCAACTTACAGAGTTATTAACTGAGCAACTTTTACAGCATGGATATAAATTAACAAACTCGGCTTGCGAAGTGACCTATTTAGTTAAAAACTCGATAATAAAAGCACAAAGTAAACTTGTGATTACACAGTTAAAACTTCAAATAGATACACAAAGCAAAAAGTCTATTTGGCAACAACGTTTTGAAGGAAAAGGTTTGAGCTACTCTAAACGCTCAAAAACCGAGCTAACTCATTTAGCAAATCAAGACAGCACAACTAATTTAATAAATAGCATTGTAAAGTTAAAAAATACTGCAATCGATTCTTATTAGCGATTATGTTAAGCCATGTTTTAAACAATTATATTTAACACTGATAAACTATATTTTAAGGATGAAAATGTCTGTAGGAAATAACTTAGAGCCTGAGGCTAACACTGAAGAAAATAAATCTTTGTTAGCTAAATTGAAAGGTTACTTTATTTTACTTATGGTTACTTTAATGGGTCTTGGAAATTGGGCCGATAGTAAAGCACTCATAATTGAAGGGTACGACGGATTCGTTACTCACTTTACGAACCAAATCGAAGAAAAAAAGATTACTGCGCTAGATATTGGCAACTATTTACCTTACGCTGAAAAAAAAATAGGTATTCCGCAAGTAATTAAAACATCATCTTTGAATGCTGATTACGAATATAGGTATTACAAAAATACGAAATATTTACTCACACTTATTAATAAAAATACTCGTATAGTTGGCATCGCTGTACACAGCTTAAAATACGATAAAGCTATGGTACCGGAGTTTACCCCCTTAATTCCTTTTAATAAAAAAATGCTCCGAGTTAATAGTCTAAGCGATGTTATAAAATCAAGTAACGAATTTTATTTTGATTCTCATAATATTAAATATTATATGCAGTCAAAGCAGTTAAATGCTCAAGGTATGTTTTTGAACCTTAGCGTTGGCTTTAGTAACTACGCACCATTACTTGATGAAACGCAAAAAGCTTTATTTAAACTTGATGAGTTAATGCTTACTCAAGACGATGAAAAAACCTTAGCTAAAACAACCGAGATACTTGCTAACACTGCGGCTACATTTTATGCAGTTTCTGAGCTATCTAGTGAATACATCTCTGATTCATTACTGACCAAGTATGAATTTAACGCTTATTTTTAAGGATAAAAAATGCGTCACACTTTATTATTTTTTGCTTTATTTAGTGCTTACAGCGGGGCTACAACGCCGACGTTTGAAGAATTTAAAAAACAGCAACTTGTAAAACAGACCACTTTTAAAAACGATCATCAGTTGGAATATCAAGCATTTAGACAAGCATATCTCGAGGAATACGATAAATTTAGAGATGGATTATTGCAAAACTGGTCAAAACCAATACAAAGTTCATTATTAGAGCGCGTTGAATATAGTGCGGATAAAAAAACACGTATTATTATTGATGAACAAAATTCGACAGTGACTGTACAAACACTTGAAGACTCAAATGAAGCAGGGCTAAAAGAAAGTTCTCAAGAAGAATTATTAGCAACAAATCAACTGTTAAATAATGTTAAATTATCGCCAGTTCTAACTGATATTTTTAAGAGCCCTAGCTTACTCGATAAAGCAGTAAAAACAGCAAAAGTTGATATAAAAGCACAGCCAGACGAACATGAAAGTGAAGTCGCGTTAATTAATGAAATTACTTCTCAACATGAGCAATCATTGAGTAGTTTAGATAAAAACGAGCAATTACCTAAAGCACAAATTGATACCCAAAAAGAGCAACTTACCAAAGAAAAAAAACAACGTATTAGTAAGTTAAACAATGTACTTAAAAAAACAAAAAATCAAAACCTTACCTACAAACGCATTAAGTCGCATACTTTCGCTTTACCCGATACTTATCTACAAAAAAAAGTAGCACCTTTTGTTACTTATTACAGCCAATTTTCTAAAGACCAATTATCTTTACTATTAGCTATTTCACATGCTGAGTCGTCATTTGATCCTAATGCAAAATCGCATATTCCAGCGTTTGGATTAATGCAAATAGTGCCAAATTCAGCAGGCTTAGATGTTGCTCGCAGACAATTTAAAAAAGATATAGCCCCAACAGCTAAAGAGTTATTCGACCCGAAAACTAATATAACTTACGGTGCCGGATACTTAGATATTTTAACTACCCGATATTTGCGCAAAATTAATAATCCTATAAGCCGAAGATATTGTGCCATTGCAGCTTATAATACTGGCGCTGGTAATGTAGCCAAGGCATTTAACTTAAATAAAAGTACGAATATAAATAAAGCGGTAGTCTTAATAAACCAATTAGATAGCGAAGGTGTGTACGCGCAACTTGTAAATAATTTACCGTACGACGAAACAAAAAAATACTTACAAAAGGTAAGTAAATTAGATATTCAATATCAAAAAAACTTAGAACAATGGAACCTAAACAATAAGGAAGTAAATCATGCGAAATAAACTTTTAATATTGGCAGTTGCTGGAGTTATTACAGCATGTGGTACAACGCCACAACAGTCTCAACCTCTTGCTGAAAACGATTCTGTTCCAAGCTGGGTTTTACAACCTGCAGCACCCGAGGGCGGTTTGGCTTCATCTAGCTGTGTAGTGTGGACGGGAAATATGGCTGCAAGTAGAGCACAAGCTATTGCCAATGCACGTGCCGATCTAGCAACTCAAATTAGTGCTAAAGCGCAAGTAATGGATACACTAATAAACAAACAAACTCAACAGCAAGACTCAACGACGACTAATTCATCATTTACTCAAATAAGTAAACAGGTAGCTGAGCAAAGTTTAGTAGGAGCTATTGCTAAAGAAATTGGTTTTGCTCGCTTAGATGGAAAGAAACAGTTATGTGCGCTTGTAACTATGGAAAATACTAAGCCTTTATTTGATAAATTAATCGAAACGTCAGGAAAGAATTTAAGCCCTAATGATGAAGATATGCTTTATCGTGAGTTCAGATTAAAAACAACATCTGATGAGCTTAAAGCGCTAGATAAATAAGTGTTTCATAACAACCCTAATATAAGTTAGGGTTGTTATATTAATTAAAAAACTACAGTAAATTACCCCAGTATCAACCACATACCTACTAAAGCCATTAAGCTGCCCGCTATTCGATTCATCCATTTAATATTATCGCCACGGGCTAAAAATAAACGTAGGCTTTTGCCACCTGTTGCATAAGCCAACATGCTTAAAAATTCGGTGGTCATTATTACGCCAAGCAATACTAAAAGCTGATGAGCGACTGCATGCTCAACACTAATAAACGGCGGTAATAGTGAGATCATAAACGCCCACCCTTTAGGGTTTGCAATGGCGGTTACAAAACCTTGCGTAAATAACGACTTCCTACTTACGTCACTTGGCTTTGAGGTATCGACCGACATTTTTCCTTTGGCTCGCCACATATTAAAGCCAATATAAATTAAGTATGCACCGCCAACCCATTTTAAAATAGCGAACGCATCTGGGTAATTTAGCATGATGCTTGCAACGCCTAATACCGCAGCTATGGCAACACTTGCGACGCCTAGCAGCTCGCCTATCATCATCCATAATGTACGGCGCACGCCAATACTCATACCGAGTGTCATGGCGAGCGTCATACACATACCTGGGGTGATAGACACAAAAAAGAAGGTAGGAATAAAAACCGCAAGTGCTGCTACATCAATCATTAATTTACTCTTATATAAAAAGCAAAAACGCGGCTAAAAGTTAGCCGCGCTATTGCTTACTCATGTTTATTACTATTGCCCAGTACTTACCACGGGTTCAGTAATGACCTCTTCTGGCTCTGCTGTATCATTTAACAAATACTTATCTAACCATTGTTCTTGTTCCCACAATACATGTAATAAGCTTTTACGTGCGCGGTAACCATGTGCTTCATAAGGGAGCATGACTAAACGTACGTCTTTACCAAGCCCTTTAAGTGCAGCGTACATGCGCTCACTTTGCATTGGGAAAGTTCCCGAATTAGGATCCTCTTGACCGTGGATCATCAGCATTGGCTCGTTAATTTTTTCAGCATGGAAAAACGGCGACATATTAGCGTACACGCTTTGTGCTTGCCAAAAATCACGCTCTTCTCCTTGAAAACCAAACGGCGTTAATGTGCGGTTATACGCGCCGCTGCGGGCAATACCCGTTTTAAATAAATCAGTGTGAGCCAACAAGTTAGCAACCATAAATGCACCGTATGAGTGCCCTGCTATGGCTATTTTATTTTTATCAGCAATGCCTTTTTTAACTAATACATCAACAGCGGCTTGCGCGCTTGATACTAACTGCTTTCTAAAATTATCGTTTGGCTCGCTGCCATCAATACCTACAATTGGCATTTTAGGGTCGTCAAACACGGCAATCCCTTTGGCAAGGTAAGGCATTGGGCCCCAATAGCCAATGTAGGTAAATGCATAAGGCGATTCGCGTACTTGCGATGCTACGGCTTTATCTTTGTATTCAAGTGGGTAAGCCCACATAAGTACAGGTAACGGGCCTTGTGTTTTATCGTACCCTGGTGGTAAATAAAGCGTGCCCGAAAGCTCAACACCGTCGTCACGTTTATAACGCAATTGCTCTTTTGTTACGCCTTTAAATGCAGGGTACGGGTGAGCAAATGTAGTTAGTTGTGTTAGCGTGTCGTTGCCTAAATCGCGTATAAAAAAGTTAGGTTGCTCAGTTTTAGATTCACGAATAGTAATAAATCGCTCACCTTCGTCGTCAAGCAGTGCACGTACACGTTCGTAATACGGCGCTTCTGATTGCCATAATCGCTTGCTGCTATTTGTTTTAACATCGTATTGATCTAAAAAAGGCACATTGCCTTGCTCTGATGCGCCATTACCACGCAGGTAAATATAACGCCCACCTACAATTTTAATAACGTTTGCGCCTAAATCGTTGCGCTCGTAAATTGCATTACCAGGGTCTTTATACGCATCGTTATAACTACGCTCTGAAAATAAAACGCGGTTTCTGTCGGCATCTCGTGGTTGCACTATGTAAGTACGAACTTGGCGATCGCTAAAGCGCCAGTCTGTCAGCATGGCTACGTTTTCGTTGCCCCACTCAATACCAGAATAACGGCGTTCTACTTTGGCAAATAATTTAGGCTCGCGTTTAAAGGGTGCACGTAAGCTGTAAACATAATCATGATGCTCAACGTAGGTTTTCATGTCGCCGCCATCTTGCGCCTCGGCCCAAATAACCTCAGCGCCTTGATCGGCTCGCCATTCAAAATCGCGGCGGCCAGTGCGAACACTGTCATAACCTTGCGGAATGTTATCGGCAAGTGGCTGTTTTGCCAGCTCTGCTAATGCATAGCCGCGCATGCCCCATATTTGCCATGTGCTTGCAAATCGACTGTAAGGCACTTGATACGAAAACGGTTCATTAATACCGGCAACTAAAATATTGGTAGAATCAGGTGACACCGAAAACGATTTAAATAAAGAAGGACTACCTATTGCTTGTGTATTGCCATCAAGTGTTACGTAAGCTAATTGCCCTTGGCCGTAAAACTTAAATTGCGCTTCATCAAACGGGCTGGTTAATAAATTTTGGTAAGTACGTGCTGGTGCTTTTTCGCCAGTACTTTGTTGAATAACTGGCATTACACTTTGGCTGTTATTTTCAAGCCTAGGCTTGCCAAAATTAACAGCGAGGTTTGCAACTATGGCGCTGCTATCTGGTAGCCATTTATAAGGTGATGATGTTAATACCGAATTTAATGCAGCGCTTGAAAGCTCTTTTGCTTGTTTGGTTTCAACGCTGTAAAGCCATAAGTTGGCTTGGGTTGGTTGCTCAACAACAAAGGCTAAATATTTACTATTAGATGACCATTTAGGCGAGCGAATAATGCCATTAGGCAGGTTATTAATGCTAATAACCGTGCCGCTTTGCACGTGCTTTAGCTCCACCGCACTAAATTTGGCACTCACACGAGAGCGCGAAAAATTAGCGGGGTTTAGCTTAATACCCGCAAGCTTAAGCTCTTCTTTTGCAAGTTCATCAAGGGTTACTATGCGTTTGCGTTCAAATAGCGCTAGCCACTGGCCGTCGCTCGATAAGTAACTAGTGGGTGCTAACTTAGCATCAACTAAAGCGGCAAGCTCAGGTGACGGGGTTTGATACCCTTGCTCTGCGTAACTTGTTGGCACTAATGCCGCACAACAAATAAAGGCAACTAACAGCCTAAAAGCGCTCATGTTTTTATCCTTTTGTTATTTTTTACTCTTATAGACGTATATAAACACGTTTTGCTTTGTTCATAAAGTATTAAGGTAAGTTAAACGGCTCTAAAAGATGACTTAATAGTGCTGATTAAGCTAAACTACAACGCTATTTATTCACCACTGCGGTACATAAAATACAATGTATAACAAAGCTAAATCCGTCACTATTTTTGATGTTGCAAAGCGTGCTGGTGTATCAAAATCAACCGTATCTTTGGTGCTTACCCAAAGCGATAAAGTGGGTAATGCCAGCAAACAAAAAATATTAAAAGCGATTGATGAGTTAGGTTACGTTTATAACCGTGATGCTGCAGCTATGCGCTCAAAGCGCTCTAACTTAGTGGCCATAGTTATAAACGATTTAACAAACCCAACGATGACGCAACTTGCTACCAGCCTACAACTTTTGTTAAACGACAATGGCTTACAAGCCATGATTGTAAGCAGTAATAACAGCCTTGAACTACAAGCAAACGCAGTTAAAAACTTAAAAGAATACAACGCTGCCGCATTTATTATTTGCCCTGTTGCTAATACGTGCGCCCAATGGCTTGATACGCTCAGCGCACAACACAAAGTCATTACCCTTATGAGTGAAGTGCCTTTTAGCGCAGCCCCTTGTATATTACCCGACTATAAAAAAGCCAGCCACGTAGCCAGCATGTATTTGCTCGCACAAGGCGTGACAGACATTGCATTTATAGGCAGAGAACTTACTTTAAGTGATTCACAAGCACTGCAAAGTGGCTTTAATACAGCGTGCGCGCAGCATAGCATTACACCATTTGCGCCCATTCACTGCGAAGTAAACACAGCACTTAGCGCTAAACATGCCTTTATAGAAGCGTATAATCACAACCCAGCATTAAACGCGGTTGTGTGTGCAAACGATATAATTGCCCAAGGTGTAATTGCCGCTATTAACTCATTAACACATCACTCTATTAAAGTAGTGAGTTGCCACCATATTCCTAATAGCGCGGTTATAGATAACAACTTAACCACCGTTGCTATAAGTACAACTGATATAGCCAAGCGGTGCCTTTTAATACTGCAAGAGCTACTACAAAATACAGCCCCGCCAGTAAAAACACTGGTAAATGTAAACTTACAAATTAGAGATTCTAGCCAATGAAAAAAGTGCTGGTAATTGGCTACGTATGGCCAGAGCCAAGTTCGTCTGCTGCGGGAACGCACATGATGTCGTTATTAAATGCATTTAGAGCGCAAAACTGGGACGTTGAATTTGCAACGCCCGCGCAGCGTACCGACCACATGGTAAACCTTGACGACTTTGGCATAACGAGCCAAAGCATTGCACTAAATTGCGATAGCTTTGACGAATACGTTAAAACCTACAATCCAGATATAGTCATGTTTGACCGTTTTATGATGGAAGAACAGTTTGGCTGGCGTGTTGATAAACATTGCCCTCATGCAGTTAAAATTCTCGATACCGAAGATTTACAATGTCTGCGTAACGCTCGCCACGAAGCGTTTAAAGCTGAGCGCGAGTTTACAACCAGCGATTTACACTCAGACATAGCCAAACGCGAAATTGCCGCTATTTTGCGCTGCGACCTAAGCTTAATTATTTCAAGTTATGAAATGAGCCTACTAAACAGCGTATTTAAAATAGAACCAAGCTTATTACACCATTTACCATTTATGGTTGATTTAAGCTCACTCCCTGCAAGTACAAAAACGTTTGAGCAGCGCCAACACTTTATGACCATTGGTAACTTTAGACACGCACCAAACTGGGATGCTGTACTTTACCTACAAAAAATATGGCCACTTATTCGCAAGCAACTACCAAAAGCAGAACTGCATATTTATGGCTCTTACCCACCACCAAAAGCCACGGCTCTTAACAACCCTAAAACAGGGTTTTTAATAAAAGGTTGGGCCGATAATGCATTTGATGTAATGCAAAGCGCACGCGTATGTTTAGCGCCACTGCGCTTTGGTGCAGGCATTAAAGGTAAATTACTTGAAGCCATGATTATGCAAACACCCAGCGTTACCACCAATATTGGCGCAGAGGGTATGCATAACGATTTAGCATGGCCTGGAAAAATAGCCAACACCGCCGACGACTTTGCCAATGCTGCTGTTGAAATGTACACCAATCAAAGTGACTTTGAACAAGCGCAGCAAGATGGCAATACACTCCTTAACACGCTGTATGACAAAGCCCAATTAAGCGCTGCGTTAATTAAAAAAGTTGATTCAATAAGTAGCGATTTAAACGCCCATCGCGAAAAAAACTTCATAGGCCAAATGCTCAAACATCATACAATGCGCAGCACTCAATACATGTCGCAATGGATAGCTGAAAAAAATAAAAAATTAGATTAAAAATGACTAGACACACACCAATTAGTGTTTAAAATCGCGCCCATCAAACGTGGGCAGTTTTAGCTGTATTGTCTATATTTTTAGCTTAGTTATCGCAATATTTGGTCCAAAAAGATTTGAAAACTGCAACCTTTACAGAAAAACGCAAATTTATCGTTAAATTGGGTAAAATGCTTCACAAGTATGGTACGCCTGCTTACCGCTTAGAAGCTCACCTAATGGAAGTAGCTACATACTTAGGGCTTAAATCGTCGTTTGTTATGTCGCCTACCTCTGTAACGTTTGTTATTTGGACCGATGGCCACGAAGACGAGTACACCCACGTTGCACGTGTAGACCCTGGCGATCACGATTTAGGCTCACTTGCCGACACCGACGATCTTGTAAACCAAATGCTTGACGACAAGCTAAGTTTACAAGAAGTTGACGCGCAACTAGACGCTATTTTTGTTATGCCAAACCCATACAATAAACTTATTACTGGCGTTGCGTTTGCAACCTCTGGTGGTGCGTTTGCAATGTTAATGGGTACTAGCTGGACTGATGTTATTTGGTCATCGCTTCTTACTTTAGTTGTTTATTTGTTTGTGCTTTGGTCGGGACGCTCAAAACGCGTAGCCCATATGCTTGAGCCATTGGTAGCCATAATATCGGCAATACTTGCCTGTGCAGTAAGCGTGTATATAACACCTGAAATAAACATACGCTTGGTGGTACTTTCGGCCATTATTGTATTTATACCAGGTTTAGCACTTGCGCTTGGCTTAGCAGAGCTTGCAGCGCGGCATTTAGTGTCGGGTACAGCAAGAGTCATGGACTCGTTTATGCTGTTATTTAAACTCTATTTTGGCGGTTTTATTGGCATAGGCATTGGCTTTGCACTCTTTGGGCAAGCTGACTTTGTACAACCTGAACCATTACCAAAGTGGACAGCATGGCTCGCCATATTTTTACTTTGTAGCAGCTTAATCGTTATTTTTAGAACCAAACTTAAGCACGCTGTGTGGTCTATAGCATCAGGCTTTATAGCGTACGGCACCAGTATTGGCTCGGCTATGTACCTTGATTACACATTAGGTACGTTTGTGGGTGCTTTGTCGGTGGGTATTTTTAGTAACTTGTTTAACCGCGTTGCTAATGCGCCGGCCTCTATTGTGGCCATGCAAGGCTTGATTGTATTAGTACCAGGTAGCAAAACCTATATTGGCTTAAACTCACTCATTGAAGGCCAAGACTTTATATACGCAGAGCATATAGGCCAGCAAACGTTTTTAATATTTATGTCGCTTGTTGCAGGGCTAATATTTGCAAACGTAGCCCTACCGCCTAAAAAGAGTTTGTAACTGATACTGAGCGCTCGCTTTACTTTAATTGAGTAAAGCGAGTAAAACATTAAACTAAAAACAACTACCAAGTAGCAATTGAGGCCAATGCTAAATGTTTTAGCTCATTACATTGCACTTGAGTCAAACTCAAAAACCTCATAGTGATTCCAACGTAAAAACAGTTCAGCGCTTTCTAAATAACCTAAACTCTGGATAATAAATCTATCTCAAGCAGCTATTTTCAGCGCTAACTGCGTTGAATTTACTTGCAATAGGCTAGATATTTGCGTATTCACTGGTGCGTAAACTGCTTTGCTGAGCTTGAATAAGCCATAAAACAGCCAGCGACAGTAAAACCGATTTCCATTTCATTATTGCTCTGTTCCCTCTATGAGTAGAGGTATTTTATGCGTGCTTTTATTAATTTAATGATAAACCATATATGGTTTTCTATTTCGGTTCAATCACTTACAAACAGCAGCCTTAGCTTATTAATAATAAAAGATGATAGTGAGGATTATTACTTGGCACTTCCCTATTGAGCTAAAATACTCAATAGGGAAGTAACTAACTAGCGTGACCAGTTAGTTTTGGCAAGCTCTACAATCTCGTTTCCTTTGCCGTTTATCAGCGCCTTCATCATGTAAACACTAAAGCCTTTTGCTTGCTCTAATTTGATTTGCGGTGGCATTGAAAGCTCTTGTTTTGCAGTATCGACTTCTAAAACAACAGGTCCTGAGTGGTTCATCATCTCGTTCATTGCCGATGGTAATTTTTCAGGGTCATCCACATGAATCCCTTTTAAGCCGCAGGCCTGTGCAATGTTAGCAAAACTTGGGTTTTCTAAATCGGTATCGCTTGATAAAAACCCACTGGCTTTCATTTCCATAGCCACAAAACTAAGTGAGCGATTATTATAAACAACAATCTTTATTGGTAAATTAAGCTGCTTAAGTGAGATTAAATCCCCCATTAACATCGAAAAGCCACCATCACCACACATTGCAATGACTTGGCGGTCTCTATCAACAGATTGAACCCCCATTGCCTGCGACATCGCATTTGCCATAGAGCCATGATTAAACGAGCCAATTAAGCGACGCTTACCATTCATTGATAAATAACGCGCAGCCCACACTGTTGGCGTACCTACATCACAAGTAAAAACAGCATCGTCAGCTGCTTGCTCGTTGAGTAAACGCGTTAGGTATTGCGGGTGAATTAAGTTTTGCGAGGTTTTGCCACTGGCAAGTTCATCAAGATCTTGTCGAGACTCTTTGTAATTTTTAACACATTTTTGTAAGTGCGAACTTGTCCGTTCACCTTTAATATAATCAAGCAGTGTGGCCACTGAGTTTTTAGTATCCCCTAACACGCCACAGTCAATTTGCACGTGTCGCCCGAGTGACGCAGCCTGATTATCAATTTGCAATATGGTGGTATTTTCGGGATAAAAAGCACGATAAGGAAAACTAGTACCAATCATTAATAACGTATCGGCTTCTTGCATTGCATGATAGCCCGATGCAAAGCCAATAAATCCGGTCATACCAACATCGTAAGGATTATCGTATTCAATAAATTCTTTACCGCGCATGGCATGCACTATCGGTGCTTGTAATTTTTCGGCTAGCGCAACAATTTCGTCGTGGGCATCCTTACAACCAGCACCACACAATAAGGTTACTTTTTTACTTTTATTAAGATGAGTCGCCATTGCTTCAATATCAGATAAAGCGGGGGTATAAGTTGCTGGCTTTGGCACGTTCCATTTCGGCTTAATAGCTTTAGGCATATCTTTTAATGCAATATCGCCAGGTAGCACAAGTACACTCACGCCTTTGTTTAGTATTGCTTGTCGCATTGCTGTTTCTAGCAGGTACGGCATTTGCTCAGGGCTCGACACCATTTCACAATACACACTGCATTCTTTAAATAATTCTTGCGGATGGGTTTCTTGAAAATAACTACTGCCAATTTCAGATGAAGGAATATGTGCGGCAATTGCTAATACTGGTACATTATTGCGCTGACAATCAAATAAGCCATTAATTAAATGAAGGTTACCTGGCCCGCAAGAACCCGCACACACCGCAAGCTCGCCTGATAAATGTGCTTCGCCACCAGCTGCAAATGCGGCAACTTCTTCATGTCGCGTACCTAGCCATTCAATTGTTCCCATTTTTCGCAGACTTTCACTAATGCCGTTAAGTGAATCGCCAGTTACTCCCCAAATACGTTTTACGCCTGCTTGTTCGAGGGTTTTAGTGATAAAACTTGCGATATTTTGACTCATAATATAGAACTCCTAAATATTCAGTTATTCTGTAAATTGATTTTTCGTCTCTGATCTATCAGGTAAGTCATCGTTTCGAAATGCGCTCAATTATTGAGAATCGATAAGCTTAAATATTTTGATAATGATAAATATATTACTACTGAGACTTTACTAACAAACGCCTATGCTTGCTGCGACCCCATACTGATACATAAAACATGAATGTCCGCTTTAAAGTGTTTATGAATATGCGGGTGCGAGATTTTTAGTGGCTTAACTATGAATATGTTATTATGCGCTCAATTATTTTACTGAATGCTTTTCTCTTACTTCTATGTCAAATTCTGCTTCTTGCTTTACATTATTTTCTCAAAATATTGATGCTCTCGCGCTTCCTGAAAAGTTTACTTTCCCTTTTTATTACGAGCCGCAACCATTAGCTGTAGCAGCCACTAAACAATTACAGCAACAGCTTGAAACGTTAGCGCATTTAAAAGCAGAAAATGCAGGTAAAATGTTTGGGGTTTTAGTGGTGCAAAATGCTAAGCAACAATTAGGCTTTTTAAGTGCTTATTCGGGACAAATTGAAGGTGATAAAGGTAATATTAGCTTTGTGCCGCCTGTTTCTAGCATGCAACTTCAAGACGATAGCTATTTGGCTCAAAGTAAAATAATTAACGATATTAATGCTCAAATTGAGCAATTAGAAAATAGTGAACAACTGCTTGAAGTTAATAGCAAACTTGATGATGCAACACAGAGCTACCAGCAAGCGCTATTAGCTCAACAGGCAGTAATGCAAGCCGGTCGTCAGCAGCGAAAAATACAACGTACCGAAGGTGAATTAGAACTTAGCGAAAGTGATTTTGAGCAGTTAAAAAATAAGCTTGCAGGGCAAAGCATCGTAGAAAAAAAGCAACTGCTGGCACTTAAATCCTATTGGCAAAATATAATCGAGTCACTGCAGCAAACACACATCAATATTTCTAATGAAATTGCTCATTTAAAAAAGCGCCGTAAAACACTTTCTAAAAGCTTACAAAAAAAGCTATTTGCACAGTACCAATTTTTAAATGCAAATGGTGAAACTACAGATTTAAATGCTATTTTTGCAGCATTACCTGAGCACACTCCTCCTTCGGGTGCTGGCGATTGTGCAGCGCCTAAATTATTACAATACGCCTATAAACATGACTTAAAGCCACTTGCTATGGCAGAGTTTTGGTGGGGAGCAGCACCTAAATCAGCAATTAGGCAGCATAAGAATTACTACCCTTCTTGTTACAGTAAATGCCAACCAATACTTGGGCATATGCTAAAGGGTTTAGATGTTGAAGATAACCCGCTACTTATCAACCCAGCTCAGGGTAAAGATTTAAGTATTGTTTATAAAGATGACGACTTACTTGTGGTAAATAAGCCCGCTGAGTTTTTATCAGTGCCTGGCGTTAATATTGATGACTCAGTTTATATGCGCATAAAAACGCAGTTTCCAGAGGCATCAGGGCCACTAATTGTACACAGATTAGATATGTCGACTTCTGGGTTATTGATGATTGCACTTAATAAACGCGTGCACAAAGCACTGCAAAAGCAGTTTATTGAACGCACCATAGATAAACGTTATGTAGCATTAGTTAATGGTAACGTAGCTGAGGATAGCGGAGTAATTGATTTGCCCTTAGTGCTCGACTTTGATGATAAACCGCGCCAAATGGTGTGTTACACACACGGTAAGCAATCACTTACTACCTGGCAGGTTTTAGAGCGTAACAACAATATTACCCGATTACAGTTATACCCTAAAACAGGGCGAACTCATCAATTAAGAGTGCATTGTGCGCACAGCTTAGGTTTAAACATGCCAATTATAGGCGACACACATTACGGGCAAAAAGCCGAACGATTACATTTACATGCAGAATACTTAGCATTTACTCACCCTATTACGCTTAAACGATTAGAGTTTGAAGTAGCCGCAGATTTTTAAGCTAAAGCCCATCTAAGATCATTTGTTTGATGGTCTTTGCTTTTACAAAATGATCTAATTTATGGGTGTGTATCCACCAAGTAGCAGCATCCATAAGTAGCTCTGGATCGTCGTTTTTATTGGCAAAAAATGCATAAAAAGAAAGCCCTACATTTTCTCCTTTAACTGCTATTTTTTTATCGCATACGGTAATTATTTTTGCTCTTAGTTCTTCTTTCATATGTACCTTATTAAACAAACTATGCTCTGGATTATAAATCTATCTCAAGATCTTTATGGGCATATTTACTTTTAGCCACCGTTACAAAAAATTAAAAAAGAACGTACTGATAGTATCAAAGAAAGTATCATTTTTTCATCTTTTTTATTTGCGCGCTATTTTATTAACTACCTTAACTCCTCCAACACATCAGTAAAACTAAAGCCTGAAAATATTGCATGAGCGTGCTTGTAAAACTTACAGGCCGCATACTCCCACGAGCAAACGAACAAATATAAACTAATTTAATTCAACAAGTTAAATCATGGCATTTAGCTTGCTTCAATATTTGTAAGCAATTAAAGAGCAAGTAAAGGACTAGTTATGAATATTTTTGAAGCACTACGTCATGACCATGACAAACAACGAGAATTGGTAGATGCGCTTATTCAAACACACGGCGACACAGAGCAGCGCCACACGCTAATGGATGAGCTAAAAACAGAATTAGAAAATCACGCAAAATTTGAAGAACGTTACTTTTATAACCCACTTATGTTTGATGACTTAACTCACGAAAAAGCGCGCCACAGCGTAGCTGAACATCACGAAATTGATGAATTAATTGAACAACTTGAAGATACCGAAATGAGCTCGTCTGCATGGTTAGTTGCAGCTAAAAAGCTACACCATTTGGTACATCATCATTTAAGTGAAGAAGAACACGAAGTGTTTCAATTAGCGGGTAAAGCACTTACCGAAGGGCAAAAAGAGAGCCTTGCTGAGCAATACAACGACGCAATGCATTAGTTGCATAACATGCAAACCGACTTCCACACACTCCCTGTGTACTTATTGGTTATAAGCCTTATGGCTTATAACCAATTTTTTTGCATGTACTTTATTACTTTACAGTAAATTTCACGTCTTGGTCGCGTAATAAGTAAAGTGCAAAACACGCAGCCCACATTGGCCATGCAGTAAAGAATAATAAGTTATTAAAGCCATCTATGTACTGGTTGTAAGAAGAAAGCGTAGATAAGCCATGCATTACAAAAATGATACCGTACGTTATACGCTTTTTAATACCTGCTAAAAATGCTAAAGCAAGCACTAACTGCACCGCACCAATAATGTAAGCCACTATATCTGTAGAGCCACTAATACCGTAAAAATGTTCAAAAATACGTGCGCTATGCCCAGGATTAACAAACTTATCGAATGTCCACATAACCATTACAATAAACACGCCTAAACGCAAAGATAAAAGTGACCACTGCAAACGGTTTTGCACATCAGAATTCATTGAACCTGTCATAAAATTTCCTTAAATGAATATTAATAAACGTAGAAGTAACCTAGACCGTATAAGTTGTTTTTTATTTCAAAAATTTTTAATTAAATTCATTAGTTAAGCCATGCAGTACTAAAAGTGAAGCTTATTTAAGTAATTTAAAAAATGCTGCATAAAAGTTAACTCTTTTAAAATGTTAGCAGGTTGAAAGTAGTCTATAATTAAAAATTCTATTAAAAGCATATATTTACATTCACTCTAGTACAATCGCTGTATTAATATTTTATCAACTAATAAAACAATAGTACTTAATTACCAACTTTGTAATGCATCTGTTTTGTTATGTTCTAAAAAACAAAAAGAATCAAAATTTTACTGAAAGTTATTTTTAATCCTTTCGGTCTTTATCGCCAACAACATTTTAACCGTAGAGAGAAAACGTTTGAAACACGCATATTTAGCACTTTCCCTAGCCACCATATTAAATACACCACTTAATGCTTTTGCAGCCGAAGAATTAAAAACAGCAAAAGAAGGCGCAATTGAGCGTATTCAGGTGGCAGGCCAAGTTATCAAATCTCAAGGTCTTTCGGTTAAAAATGCCACTGTAGACGGCCCTTTTGGCGACAACTTAGCTCTACGAGATATAGCCCGATCAGTAACACCAATTTCAAGCGAGTTAATAGAACAACTCAATATTACGACTTTACAAGACGTACTTGCAGTCAGCCCTAATACCTATTCAGCCAGTGGTTTTGGGGCACCAAGTTTACCTACTATTCGTGGGCAACTAGGTGAGCTTTTCCAAGATGGTACACGCCGCCAAGCAGGTAATAATGGCTTTGGCGTGCCGTTATCGTTCAACTCTATAGAACAAATAGATGTAGTAAAAGGCGCGCCACCGGTATTATTTGGCTCAAGCCAACGCAACGGTGGTTTTGTAAACTTACATTCTAAAAAAGCATCAACTGACGACAGTAAAGGCAAAGCAACGGTATCTGCAGGACGATGGGATCAGTACAGCGTTTTAGTTGATTACAGTGCACCTATAGTAAAAGACAAAGTAGGTTTTAGAGTAAGCGCTGAACACATTGATAACGGCAGTTACTACGACTTTTCGGGCACGAAAAGCGACAGCCTATTTGCAGCACTTAAGGTGTTACCTGATGACAAGAGCAGCTGGGATATTAACTTTGAGTTATACCAAGTTGAATTTACCGATAACGCAGGTATTAACCGCCCTACTCAAGCGCTAATAGATAATGGCCTTTATATTACCGGCCAAGGCGAACAAGCAAATGGCAGTTCAGTTCCAACTGCAGGTTCTATTGTTTCACCTACTGGGCAAGTAAAAATAGACCGTAGTACAGTACTTACCGACCCTGACAATCAAAACGAAGCCACTACTTATTTACTACACAGCATTTATAAGCGTGAACTTTCAAACAATGCATCTATAAAAAACATTACGTATTTTCAGCACTTACAACGCGAAGAAATTGCACAAAATAGCTTTGTTGAAATTATAGATGGTGCCGATACCGCGCAAAACCGTACCGAATTGACTTACCAATGGAGCAACGAGCAGCAAACAATTTTTGCTTTTGATGTGCGTTACAACCGCGTGCTAGGCTACAGCCAGTTTACAACAGAAGCCGACTTACCTATTGATTTAACTGGCCCAATTTCAAATCGCCGCATTCCTTTAACTGATGCACAACAAGCGCGTTTAATTGAAATTAGTCCAGGTGTATTTGTATCCCCTGGTGGTCAGTACGATATTAATAACGATGGCAGCGGCGACTTTAACTTATCAGACACTACCGATTCGCGCTCATGGCAAACGGGTTTTGCTATTCAGCAAGATTCAGATTGGACAGATAAGTTTCATACAAGTGTTGGCTACCGCATTGATTTTTATGACGTAGACGCGCACGACCCAATAGCACCAGAGGGTGAAATTGCAGCGAGCGATAGCATTAACGATAAGCTACATTCGGGGCAAATAAGCTTTAATTACCGATTAAACGGTGATTACACCACTTATGGTGCAGCAAGTTACAACGAAGCCACATCAAATAGTATGGCTGGCGGTACGTCTCTTGGTGGTGACAACACGATTAGCGCACAAAACTTTTCAACCGAAAATACCTTAGTTGAATTCGGTTTAAAATACGCACCAACCGACAGTGATTGGTACGCCGATGGTGCAGTGTTTAGCCAACGTCGTAGTTTACGTAATCGCGATGGTAGTAATACCGGCATTCGTACTACCGGCTTTGAAAGCCAAGTATTTTATGATGCTTACCCTTATTGGTTAAGTGCCGGCTACAGCTATATTGATGCTCGCTACGATAATTCTGCAAGTAGCCAAGACTCAGCACAAGTAGCCGATGCATTTGACAACTCACGCCCTGATATTATTGCAGGCACCAGTGTGGGCGCTCCTAGTTTTACCGCATTTGCGCCTTCAAGTAGCCAAGTTCAAGGCATTCCAGAGCAATCTTTTAGCTTTAACGGAAATTATTCAATTAATTCGAAATGGCAAACGGGTTTTTCAGGTCTATATACAAAGAGTTACCCATTAGACTTTTTGGCGACAGTAAAAATTCGTGATCATTACACACTAAACGTAAATACTAGCTATGCTTTTACGCCTAGTACCAAGTTACGATTAGATGTGAACAACGTAACGAATCAGAAAAACTGGCGCCCAGTATTTGAAGGCGGTTACTTTGGTGCAACTTTAGCTTTTCCTGAGTTGCCAATTAACGCCAAGCTTACGCTTACCCATAGTTTTTAAGAGAAAGAACATGATTAAAAAAATATTTTTATTATTGATTGCAGCGGCCGCCGTCGGCCTGTTCTTTCATTTTGACTTACACCAACTACTTACGCTTGATGGCTTAAAAGGGTCAATGGATCAGTTTAGCGATTACAAAGAGCAGTCACCGTTGTTGGTTATTGGTGGGTTCTTTTTACTGTACGTAGTAGTAACAGCTCTCTCGTTACCGGGCGCGGCTATTTTGACACTTGCAGCAGGTGCATTATTTGGCTTAGTTGAGGGTTTATTAGTTGCATCTTTTGCCTCAACTATTGGCGCAACACTTGCCTTTTTAGTATCGCGTTACTTACTACGTGACACTATTAAACAACGTTTTCCTGAGCGCTTAGCCGCAATTGATGCAGGCGTTGAAAAAGAAGGTGGATTTTACTTATTTACTCTTCGTTTAGTGCCGGTGTTTCCGTTCTTTTTAATCAATTTACTAATGGGTGTTACCTCAATAAAGTCTTGGACTTACTACTGGGTAAGCCAAGCAGGTATGCTCGCCGGTACATTTGTATTTGTTAACGCAGGTACACAACTGGCGCAAATAGAAAGCTTATCTGGAATTTTATCATTCAACTTAATCTTATCATTCGCTTTATTGGGTATATTCCCATTCATTGCAAAAGGAATCTTAAACGTGTTTAAAAAGCGTCGCGTATACAAAAACTACACTAAGCCTAAAAAATTCGACCGTAACATGATTGTTATTGGCGCAGGCGCAGGTGGTTTGGTAACAAGTTATATAGCCGCTGCTGTTAAAGCAAAAGTAACCCTTATTGAAGCGGGCGAAATGGGCGGTGACTGTTTAAACTATGGTTGTGTTCCAAGTAAAGCAGTCATTAAAAGCGCTAAAATTGCAGAACAAATTCGCCATGGTGAAAACTACGGCCTAGAAAATGCGACACCGCAGTTTTCGTTCAAAAAAGTAATGGCACGTGTACACAAAGTAATTGCAGATGTAGCACCACACGACAGTGTTGAGCGTTACACTGACTTAGGCGTAGATGTTGTAAAAGGCTACGGTAAATTAATAGACCCGTGGACTGTAGAAATTAAACTTAACGACGGTGGCACGCAAACACTCACGGCACGCACCATTGTTATTGCAACTGGCGCACGCCCATTTGTACCGCCACTACCTGGTATTGAAGAAACAGGCTATGTAACAAGCGATACATTGTGGGATAAATTTGCAGAGCTAGATGAGGCACCTAAAAAACTTGTAGTACTTGGTGGTGGTCCAATTGGTAGCGAATTAGCACAAAGCTTTGCACGTTTAGGTTCAAGCGTTACGCAAATTGAAATGGCGGAGCGCATCATGATCAAAGAAGACCTTGAAGTGTCTACTTTTGCTCACGAAGCGTTAACCGAAAGTGGCGTTAATATTTTAACATCGCACCAAGCACTTCGCTGTGAAGCTCGCGATGGCAAAAAATATATCGTTGTTAAACATAACGACAAAGAAATAGATATTGAATACGACGAGCTATTATGTGCCGTTGGTAGAAGTGCGCGCCTTAAAGGTTACGGTCTTGAAGAGCTAGGCATTGAAACAAACCGCACAGTAGTAACTAACGAATACCTAGAAACACTGTACCCTAATATTTTTGCAGCAGGCGATATTGTAGGTCCATACCAGTTTACACACGTCGCCGCTCATCAGGGTTGGTACGCAGCGGTAAATGGCTTATTTGGTCACCTTAAAAAGTTTAAAGTAGATTACCGTGTTATTCCGTGGACTACGTTTATTGACCCAGAAGTAGCACGTGTTGGCTTAAACGAGCAAGACGCAAAAGACAAAGGCATAGATTACGAAATCACTCGTTTTGAATTTGAAGAGCTAGACCGTGCAATTACCGACAGCGCTACAAAAGGCTTTATTAAAGTGATTACACCCAAAAGCAAAGACAAAATACTCGGTGTTACTGTAGTATCTGAACACGCTGGCGATTTAATTGCTGAGTTTGTACTGGCAATGAAACACGGTTTAGGCCTTAACAAAATACTCGGTACTATACACAGCTACCCTACTTGGGCTGAAGGTAACAAGTACGCAGCAGGCGAGTGGAAACGCGCTCATGCACCTGAAAAAGTACTTAACATGCTTGAAAAATACCACACATGGCGCAGAGGCTAATATGTTTAAAACACCTCTAAAAGCATTGCTACTTGGTTCGGCTTTAGTTGTAACATCGTTTGCAACATCATTTTCGACCCAAGCCCAAAACATGCACGATAGCTGGAATGCATTATTAAATAAGCATGTTGTCGCTATTAATCATAATCACAGTACTGAGGTTGATTACGCTGCTATAAAACGTGAGCATGCACAGCTAAAAACGTATTTAGATTCGTTAACGGCTGTAACGCAAAGCGAATTTGACGCGTGGAAAAAGCCTAAGCAACTCGCTTTTTTAATCAATGCTTATAATGCGTGGACTGTTGAACTTATATTGACTAAGTACCCTGATATTAAGTCAATTAAAGACTTAGGGAGCTTTTTTAGCTCACCATGGAGTAAAGAGTTTGTGCCATTACTTGGCAAAACTCGCAGCCTTGATGATATTGAGCATGGTTTAATACGTGGCAGCGGTAAATACAACGACCCACGTATTCACTTTGCTGTAAATTGTGCAAGTATTGGTTGCCCTGCGCTGCGCGGGGAGGCATTCACAGCTACTGAACTAGAGAGCCAATTGCAACAGCAAACGGTGCGTTTTTTATCTGATACAACACGTAATTTTGCGCAGGAAAATACGCTAAATATCTCCTCTATATTTAAGTGGTACGGCGATGACTTTGAAAAAGGCTTTAGAGGTGCAAACACGCTACAGCAGTTTTTCTTGCAGTATCCTGATGCCCTTAAACTGATACCCGCTCAGCAAAAAGCACTTAAGAATGATGACATGAAAGTTAAATTTTTAGACTACAACTGGGATTTAAATGTTCGCCATTAAGTTTTGGCAAACACTGACGCGATACAGCTTTTGCTGTGTCGCGTTTTGCGTTTGTGCAATCGTAAATTTAGCTGTTTTTTCGAGCACTGCGTTTGCTAATCCCGCTATTAACTCAAATAGTAAAAGTAATTTAGTAATTAACACACAACAGGGATCTCGCTGGCAACAAGTTCAAACATTTGGTCGCAATCAAGATGTATACTTTTATGCATGGGGCGGCGACGCGCAAATAAATGCTTATATTCAATGGGCAGCACAGCAAGTTAAAACTAAGTACAACATTAACTTAGTGCATGTAAAACTAAGCGACACCAGCGAAGCGGTAAGCCATGTACTTGCCGAAAAATCAGCAAACAATAACAGCCAAGGCAGCGTAGATTTAATGTGGATCAACGGGGCTAACTTTGCCACCATGAGTGAGCACTCTCTGCTTTTAAAGCAATGGGCAAATAAACTCCCCTACTTTGCATTAACCGATGCTGCTAATAACCCTGCTGTAACATTTGATTTTGGTTTACCTACCAATGGGATGGAAGCGCCATGGGGGCAAGCGTCACTTACGTTTTATTACGACAGCATTGCAATAAATGGTAAGGCAAACAATAAATTGCCGACGACATTAAACGAATTATTAAACTGGAGCGCACAAAACCCTGGTCGCTTTAGTTACCCAAAGCCGCCTGACTTTTTAGGTATGAGCTTTTTAAAATACGCCTTAGTTGTGCTGCATAAGCACAGCAGCGAAAACATTAAAGCGCAGCTAAACCAACCAGCTACAACTAAAAATACGGCGCAAGTGTTAAACTTACTGTGGGACTTTTTAGATAAACTACACCCAACTCTTTGGCGTGCTGGCACTCATTTTATGCAAAGTGGTGCTCAAATGCGCCGCCTTGTGGACGATACAGAATTAAGTCTCGCATTTACTTTTTCAGCACCTGAAGTACCAGCGGCTGTAAAACGCTATGATTTACCAAACAGCATTCGCAGTTACGCAATGAGTGATGGCAGTTTAAGTAATACCCATTTTGTGGCAATTCCTTACAATGCAAGCCACCAGCAAAGTGCGCAATTAGTGGCTAATTTTTTACTCAGCCCTGAGGCGCAAGCTGAAAAACAAAAAGCGCATATATGGGGCGATAAAAGCGTACTTATTCAATCAACGTTAACGCCTGATCAGCAAGCCTTATTTAAAACAGCTAAACCGCATCCAAGTGCACTGCCTTTAAACAGTATTAAACGCACATTGAGCGAACCTCATCCAAGCTGGGTAAACGCCATTATGCAAGGTTGGCAAACCCGTTATGGAGTAAGCCAATGAGCGTTATTTCAAAAAGTGTACCAGTAAATACCAAAGCAACAACGCAGTGCAGCACCGATATGTTTACGCGCATTGTAAAATTTAGCCCGCGATTTTTACTCGCTTTACTTATACTACCCGTACTTGGTGGCTTAATTAGCGTATTGCTGCCTGCCTTTGGTTATGCGCCCGTACTTGAGCAAACAACGTTTAGCTTGCAAGGTTTTAATGCCCTTTGGCAAACACCTGGCCTTACTCAAATGGTTACCTTAAGCGTTGCAACGGGCTTAATAAGTACTCTGCTTGCATTTATCATTACCTTAATGATTTTAGCTGCGTTTTTTAATAGCCCGTGGCTTAACCGAATTCAGCGTTTATTGAGCCCTATATTAGTGATACCTCATGCCGCAGCTGCTATTGCGGTGGGGTTTTTAATTGCCCCTTCAGGTATGATTTCACGCTTAGCGTCGCCTTGGTTAAGCGGCTGGGAACTTGCGCCAAACGGCATGTTTCCGCATGATTCATTCGGTATTAGTATTATTTTAGGCTTAACACTCAAAGAGCTTCCCTTTTTATTATTAATGGCACTGGGCGTACTTGCTCAACCTGAGCTTGGCAAAAAATTACGCCAACAACATAAGGTTGCGCTTAACTTAGGTTATTGCCCAATGACCGCCTTTTTTAAAGTAATACTGCCAAGTCTTTATCCGCTGCTGCGCTTACCCCTTTTAGCAGTGCTTGCCTATGCAAGCGCAAGTGTAGAAATGCCTCTTATATTAGGCCCAAATACACCACCCACGTTGGCCGTTGCAATAATGCATTGGTTTAACGATGTTGATTTAAACCTGCGTATTAAAGCCTCAGCGGGCGCTTTATTACAACTGGCTGTTACAGGCGGGTTATTAGCCCTTTGGCTTGGCGCAGAAAAGGCCGTAAATGTGTTATTTAGCGACTCTCTCACTAATGGAGTGCGCGAATACGGCGGATTTTATTGGCAAAAAATAACGGTCGTACTCACCACATTAGTAATTAGCTTTATACTATTGTCGCTTATTGGTTTAGTTATGTGGTCGGTTGCAGGTTTTTGGCGCTTTCCAGATGCAATGCCTGAGCAATTTACACTACTGCATTTTAAAAGTGCGCTAATGCAAATGGGCAGTCCGCTTTTTAATACGCTAGCAATCGGTTTAGTAACCACACTATTTGCCATTATTCTTACTTTATTGTGTTTAGAATCAGAGCAGTTGAGTGACAAACCTATTTCTCGTTTTACCAGTTTAATTATTTATTTACCGTTATTAGTACCCAGTATTGCCTTTTTGTTTGGGCTAGTATGGATACAACAATTGATAAATAACCAAGCCGCATTTTTTAATGTGGTACTTACGCATTTACTGTTTGTGTTGCCTTATGTGTTTTTGTCACTTGCGAGCAGTTATAGGCGCTTAGATCCTCGTTTTGCTCATGTTGCAGCAAGCCTAGGCGCAGCACCATGCAAGGTGTTTTTTAAAGTAAAACTACCTCAGTTGTTTGCCCCTATTTTAATTGCAGCCGCACTGGGCTTAGCAATTAGTTTTGGACAATACCTCCCCACGCTTTTAGCTGGCGGCGGGCGCATAGCCACAATAACAACCGAAGCCGTTACGCTTGCCAATGGCGCAAGCAGACGCACCAGTGCCGTGTACGCTATTATGCAAATGGCGTTGCCACTTATTGGATTTATACTGGCATGGGTTTTACCTAAATATTTTTTCAAAAGTGCACGTGCTTAAAAGTGCACATATTTAAAGCATCCATATTTAACACTATCAGGGTTAAGGTTTTTTAATGCAGTCATCGTTACAGATTAAAAATTGTCAGCTTTATCGCCAAAATGAGCTGCTACTTAGCTTAAACGAGCAAGTTAATGGCGGTGAAATTCTGACTATTATGGGCCCATCTGGCAGTGGTAAATCAAGCTTATTAAATTGGCTTACGGGTACTTTACCAAGTAGCTTTAAGGCCAATGGAGAGGTGTGGCTTAATGGTCAAAATATCGATAATACCCCTCCGCACTTGCGCCATATTGGAGTGCTTTATCAAGACGCTTTATTGTTTTCGCATTTAACTGTTGCTGGTAACATTGCCTTTGCAATGCCAAAAGGTAATAAAAAACAACGCCTTGAAAAAATAGCACACGCACTTGAGCAAGTAGGTCTTAAAGATATGGGCAATCGCCACCCCGATAACCTCTCGGGCGGGCAACAAGCCCGTGTTGCATTATTACGTATGCTGCTGAGCGAACCTAAAGCCATTTTACTCGACGAACCCTTTAGCAAACTCGACACCCAACTGCGTGTTGATACACGCGAACTCGTGTTTAGCCAAATACGCGATCATAAGCTACCTGCAATTATGGTAACTCATGACCATAGCGACGCCGACGCTGCAAATGGCAAACTCATTACTTTAAGTAGCGCACTTTAAATACATAGCTTTAAACGCATAAGGCAATAAACATGCTAGACAAATTTATCACCCCTGTCATTAAGCCTCTTTTAACACCTGTGGTTATGCTTATGCATAAACGCGGCATAACCGCCGATCAGCTAACCGTGGTAGGCTTTTTAGTTGGCTTATTAGCCGTGCCATTACTGGCGTTTGAAATGTGGTACGGCGCATTAGTGGCCATTGCTTTAAATCGAATTTTAGATGGACTTGATGGCGCATTAGCACGCTATGCAAACCAAAGTTCAAGCGCAGGTGGCTTTTTAGATATCACACTCGACTTTTTATTTTACGCGGCCATTCCGCTTGGCTTTATTTTGGCAAACCCCGAACAAAACGCCATTGCAGGCGCTATATTACTCGCTGCATTTATTGGCACGGGTTCAAGCTTTTTAGCCTTTGCCATAGCCGCTGAAAAGTTTAAACTCGAAAAACCGCAATTTAAATACAAAAGCTTTTACTACCTAAATGGCTTAACCGAAGGTACAGAAACAATAGCGCTATTTATAGCCTTTTGTATTTGGCCGCAGCACTTTGCCCTCCTCGCTGGTATATTTGCTTTTGCCTGCGCCATTACCATATTTACCCGTATACATGGCGGCTACCACACACTTAAACAGCAAGAAGCCAATGAGGTTATAAATAATAATGACTAACGAAGTTTGGTGGCGACTCGGTTGCTTTTTTAGCATTTTAGTCATAATGATGCTGCTTGAATGGCGACAACCCGCAAGGCAATCGCCCATTAAAAGCAGCACTCGCTGGTTTGCAAATTTTGGCTTAGTGTTTGCCTCATCTATCATTGCGCGCTTAGTTGTACCACTTGGTTTAACCGCAGTAGCACTTTACAATCATGAGCACAGCATTGGCTTATTTAACCAACTAGCCATACCTAGCATAGTAACCATAGTGCTAAGCCTTGTACTGCTCGATATACTCATTTATTGGCAGCACAGATTGTTTCATAAAGTGCCACTATTATGGCGTTTGCACCGCGTACACCACGCCGATGCGCACGTAGATACCAGTACAGGCCTGCGCTTTCACCCCATCGAAATTGTGCTTAGTATACTTATAAAACTTATTGCAGTTACTGCACTTGGCGTACCCGCCATTGCCGTACTTATATTTGAAATCGCGTTAAATGCACTCGCCTTGTTTAACCATGCAAACATACGCCTACCAAACGCCATTGAAAAGCCACTACGCCTTATATTAATGACGCAAATACTGCACCGCATTCACCACAGTAAAGTAGTGTGTGAAACAAATTCAAACTATGGCTTTAGTGTAATTTGGTGGGACAAACTTTTTGGCAGCTATAAAAGTGAGGCCAAAAAAGTCGACGCAGAAATAGATATAGGTTTGGTTGAATACCCAACTGCAAAGCAAAATGCCTCGCTGTGGGGGTTACTCATCATGCCGTTTAAAAACAAGTAAAAACAACTATATTGCACTTTACACAATGCCAATCTACTTAAAAGCCCTTTGATGTAGGTTGGTTTAAATAAAATACTCCATGAATACGCCAGGTTAAAACTTTAAGGCGTCTGTTTAATTTCTAAATTTTTAAGGCAAACATTTGTAGAATGGGCAGGCTTTACTATTTGTTATTCGTTTTGGGAAAAGCTTATTATCGGCAGCAAGAAGCCAAAGGAAAACCCCATAATACCATCATCAGATCATTAGCATTTAAGTGGATAAGAATACTATTTAGGTGCTGGAAAACACATACGCCCTACGATGAATCGACTTACTTAACCGCATTGAAAAGTAAGGGATCACCGCTGTTAAAATTTGCGGTGGAAAGTGAGCTTTAGTGCTTGCTGTCCACCTCAGGGCGTGTTGTTAGCATTAAATTATCTGTAAAGTTCAAGATTGTCTTTGTTGAATAAAGTAGGTGTAATTTTATAATAAACAGCAAACCAACCTGTTATTACAACGATGACTCCGATATTGTACTCAGTAAAAAAGGGAATATAAGTTAGTAATACAACGATTAATAATAAATAAAGCAAAAATGTAATCCAAAATAATTTTGAACTGACCAACTTCAATCTTACATTACAGTCAGCACACTTAAAGTAAAGTGGAAATACGGAAAAAGACAAACTGAAAGGTTTGATGTTTTTAGTACAATTAGGGCAAATAGACATAAACTTCCTTGTAATGCTAACTAGGCTGTAGAATAACTCCAACAGCCAAAATTAATTTAAAAACGAGCTCCTACAATTAATTCTAAGCGCTTTTAGAGCATTAGGTAATGCATTTGGAACCCATAAAACAGGCTGTTTTTCTTAAAAAAGAGTAATTCTATAGCCTCAACGCCCAAATAATGGGATTTTATTGCTGGCTTACAATGTTGAGGAACGAAACAGCCAGCTGTAAAATTACCGTTGATTTGCTTGTTATGTGTTTTTACTCTGATCTTGTTTGATGATTTTCAGCAGCAAATCCATTCTGCGATTTGTCTTTTTACTTTCAGCCGTAACCATGCCTTGTACAAAAGACGAAGCAAAGAAAATAACACACATTATTTGAAATAACTCAGTTTCAATTGTGAAGAAACTATTTGCAATCAGTAGTAAGCCAAATGGCGCAATAATAGAGAGAAAATCTTTAAGTCCCCAATGATTTGAACCAAGCTTATCAAATTCTTCTTTATACTTTTGAAGGTCAGAAATACGTTCTAATTCTATCTTCGCCTCTACCATTTTTACGTCATCATTATCCATTGAAATCACCACACTCCTGAAACACATAGACATAATGACTCCCACACGGTGTTAGCCTCCGCTTTTCGTGGGTTAGCTTAATTCAAAGCCAGAGCCATAATTAGTTTGTCAATTAACTAAACAGCAGAGGCTAACATGAATAAACATAGCATACTTTTTATCGGTCTTGATACACATAAAGAATTCAATGAAGTCGCCTATATTGAAGAACATAGAGGTGCGCAACCTGTTCATCTTGGCCGAGTTTCGTCTTCCAAAGTGGCCGTTCAAAAGCTTGTTCGTCAGTTCGAATCGAAATACCCTGGCGCAACACTTCATTTTGTTTATGAAGCAGGCCCATGTGGTTATTGGATTTACAGGTTAATTACCAGCCTCGGCCATTGCTGTTACGTGGTGGCGCCCTCTCTTATTCCTAAAAAACCTGGTGAGAAGATTAAAACCGATAAACGTGATGCTCTTAAGCTTGCTAAATTACTTAAGTCTGAAGATTTAACACCTATCTATGTTCCCGAGCCTGAAGACGAAGCCGTACGCGATTTATCTCGCGCACGCGAAATAGCCATGAAAGATTTAAAAGATGCTAAATATCAATTAAAGGCGCTGTTGCTTCGCAATAATATCAATTACAAAGGCACTGCGAATTGGTCACAAAAACATTTACGTTGGCTTACTGAGCTTGTGCTGCCACACCCCGCTCAGCACATCGTCTTACAAGAGTTTTTACACACAATTACCGAACGAATAAGCCGACTTGAACGGCTAGACAATGAACTAACACACCACGTTCACCAGTGGCGTTATTATCCTGTTGTCAAAGCAATACAAGCTATGCGTGGTGTCCGTTTGTTGGTCGCCACCGGCGTTGTTGCTGAGCTTGGCGATTTATCGCGTTTCGACCATCCTCGTAAATTAATGAGTTATCTCGGTCTTGTACCCAGTGAACACTCGAGTGGTGGCAAACGCCATATTGGCGCCATCACAAAATGCGGAAATGGCCGAGCAAGACGCCTTCTTGTGGAAGGTGCACACACTTATCGGTATGCGGCAAATATATCGACCGATATGCAAAAACGACAAGAAGGCTTACCAAAGGACATTATTGATATTGCGTGGAAAGCACAGATTAGGCTTTGCAAACGCTATAAAAAAATGATAGCCAAAGGGAAACACTACAATCTGGTTGTTACCGCCATTGCCCGAGAAATGATTGCGTACATATGGGCTATTGCAAAAGAAGTGGTGCTTACGCCAGTGAATACAAAACTTAGATTGGCAAGAGTACCCGCATGATAAACGAATTAGAGTGTAGTGGTCAATAAAATTTGGCCACAGTTTTAGAATCTTGA